>NZ_JACGUZ010000072.1:0-225466 GCF_014076955.1 Colwellia sp. Bg11-12 | reverse complement strand
TTGTTTTTTTTGTTTTTTTTTATTTAAGTTGTTGTTTTTTAATTGTTTGATTGGAATGGTAAAATAGGGTGATTTTAATTCGTTAGGAAACAACGTACAGTTTTTAATGCAACGTAGTAAAACGAACTGAGCTTTATTTAGATTTTTTAGGTTTGTGATGTAAACCTATATAAAGTGCTTATTTATCATTGTTTAGTCTTTTTTAATAAGTGGATGTAAAACTCATGAAATGAGATTTTACATCAATAAATAAAGCCTGCTTATTACAGTGAAAATGGATGAAGGTATTGAAAATTAAGTACTTGTATTCACTGGAAAAACATTTAAATAATACTATTCGTTATTATTGTCAAACATCTATGGGAATACAAAACGCCATTACAGATAAGACAAAGCTGCTTATCGATTAATCATCTTTGTGAGACGATTTTTTACTCACATAAATAAAAAATAAGGATATATTTTGAAACTTAACAAATCATTAATCACCTGCGCTGTTTTTATGGCTCTTGGTCTAAATCAAACAGCATTCGCTGGCGAAGAAACAAAGGGAAAAACAGAAGCAGTTATTATTCAATCAGATCTAATGGCTAATGCAGTAGGTAATGTGATCATGTTGTCACAAACCTCTACTGATGGTGCTGCCTTAGGTAACGAAACAATCATCCTTCAAGAAGGTGATGTTAACGGCTCTGGCTTTACTGTGATCGGTGAAGGCAATATTGCTGAGATAGTACAAGTAGGTAATGACAACTTAGCGGTTGGCACTTATATCGGTAACAATAATGAGTTGTTCGTAGAACAAGAGGGTGATATTAACGAAACTGAGAATAACGTTACGGGTGATGAAAACGCTATTGAAGTGACTCAGTTAGGTGCCGGTTATTTAGGAATTGGTAATCGCGCTATTAATGAAGTTGTTGGCGACAGTAATATGGTGGTTGTTGACCAAGGCGAAGGCGGTCATTGGGCGATTAACTCAGAGCTAACCGGTTCTAATAATACAATCGATATTGTACAAGATGGTCAATGGAACGAAACTTATATTACTAGTATTCGAGGTGACAACAATATTGTTGAAGCTGCTCAAGACGGTTATTGGAGTGTGGCGACTGTCTCAGCGATCACAGGTGACGCTAACGAACTTGCTATTGAACAAGAGGGCGCGCGTAACCGAGTAACTATTGCTTCAGTTGACGGTGATCAAAACGAAATCTCTATCGATCAAGAAGGTGATAATAATACAGCTGAATCAGCTATTTATACCGGTATTGCTAACACTACAGATATTATGCAAAACGGCAACGGAAACGGTGCTAGTTTTGATGTGATCGGTGATGATAACGAGTTTAACTATGTACAAGTCGGTGATAGCAACATCAGTTACATTGGTGCCATTGGTATTAATAACGAATACACTTCAGTACAAGTGGGCAGTTTGAACGAAAGTCACGTTGTTAACTTTAACGGTAACGACAATAATATTGACGTGATGCAATCAGGTGATGAAAATGTTGTTGTTTTAGAGGCTTCAGCTGACAACAATGAGTTAACCACAAGCGAAAATGATATTGAAATTGCTCAAACCGGTTTCGCTAACGATGCTGTGGTTATGCTAAGTACTATTATCAACAGTAATGCTAATACTATTGATATCGCACAAACGGGTGAGTTGAATGCCTTAGATATTTTAGTCGAAGGTAGCAATCACCAAATTGGTATCGAACAAATAGGCGATGAAAACTTAATCACTGGAGAAGGTGGTGAAACTATGCTTATTGGAGGCGCTAATATCGCATTTAATATAAGCCAAGTAGGTAATGGTAATATCGTTGAAGGTTCATTTATCAGTGACTCTGGTGTTGTTTCTATCACGCAAGTGGGTGATTGGAATACTGCAGTAATTGTGCAACAATAATTATCTATTAATTTAAGTGTTAATAAGGGGCTTAAAGCCCCTTATTATCTATCATAATATGCCTAAATATAAATGCTTATGGGGAGTAATATTCACCCTGTTATTTACACCTTTGTGTCATGCGACAAGCGAAGTAGAAATTGGAGGTTTACTCCTTGATAATACCAAGAGTCGTTTAGGCCATGATTTCTATTTTAAATTTAGTCAGCTATGGCATGATATTCCAAATAAACAAGGGATAAATGCTCAAATAATTGAGCAAATAGTGCCAAGAGCAGGCACTAAACTTAGTCTACTGCTTAATGGTCGCATAATTTATGTTACTCATTTTGGGCGCCGTCAATCACCCGTTAAAGAAAAAGTAGAGCAAGCGATATTTATATTGATTGATGCCATGTCACAGACACAATATAGTCAAAATAGTGTTGATATGGTTGGGAATGGTTGGTAATTAAAGGGAGGTAATCGTGAAAAAATTAATTATAGCTGTAGTGGTTCATATTAGCGTGAGCAGTTACGCAGTGAGCTCGGAGTTAGTATACACACCTATTAATCCAAGTTTTGGAGGCAGTGCGTTAAACGGCAGTTTTTTATTAGGCAAAGCACAAGCGCAAAATAAGCATAAAGCCGCTCAGAGCAAGAAAAGTTTTGAGGAAAAGGTATCCGATGCTCTTGAACGGGCAACACTCAGTGATATTGTTAGTAAATATAAAGATACCGTATTGGGCGAAAATGCGGGATTCAATAATGGAGAAGATAGCACTTTTATTAGTGGCGATTATCAAATTGATATTTTGTCTGCTAATAGTGACAGTATCACTATAGAAATCACTGATTTATTGACAGGGAAAGTGACCATAATTGAAATACCAAAGTTTGGATAATCAGATGAAAAAAATTATAATCGTGAGCCTTGCTGGCCTTTTATCGGCTTGTAGTGTTCTGGATTCTGCGAGTAATTTATTTCCTCCAAAGCAGTCGCTAGCGACAAAAATGATGCCCCTAGAAAGCTTTAAAGAACTCAAGGCATTACCTAAACCTAAAGGTGCAATACCTGTGTCGGTGTACGCTTATCGAGACCAAACAGGGCAATATAAACCGCAAGCGAATGTAAGCTCATTTTCGACGGCAGTAACGCAAGGGGCAACGTCAATTTTGATGCAAGCATTAAGTGATTCTGACTGGTTTTTACCGGTAGAACGCGAAGGTTTGCAAAATGTATTAACCGAACGAAAAATTACCCGTGCGGCTAATCAAGCAAATAAAGCGACAGAAAATATTGAGTTACCACCACTGACTACCGCCAAAATATTACTTGAAGGTGGTATTATTAGCTATGACTCAAATACTAAAACCGGTGGGTTTGGTGCGGAATATTTTGGTATTGGTGCTTCAGAGCTTTATCGTGAAGACCAAATAACGGTTTATATGCGTGCGGTTGACGTTCGCACAGGGCAAGTTCTTGTGTCGGTATCAACCAGTAAAAAGGTCTTGAGCCAAGAAGTACGTGCTGGTTTTTTTCGCTATGTTAGCTTTAAACGTTTAGCTGAGATGGAAGGGGGCTTTAGTGAAAATGAGCCAATGCATGTCTGTGTGCAACAAGCGATTGAAAAAGCTATTACCGAGTTAGTAGTGAAAGGTATCGCCCGCAAAGTATGGCGTGCTGATACATAATAGTGATAAAGACACACAAAAAAGCCAGTGATTAATCACTGGTTTTTTTGTGTGGTTTGTAAAATTCGTATTTAATTTATCGTGGGTATCAAATGTTGTGTTCGACTTATCAACTCAATTCGATTTCGTGAGCTCGTTTTTCGAAAAATACTATAGAGGTGGGTTTTTACTGTATTAGGGCTAATGTGGAGTTGGTCTGCAATTTCTTGATTTTTTGCACCACGTGAAACTAAGCCTATAATGGTATTCTCTCGGCGTGTTAGGCTAGGTAAACTTATTGATTGTTGTTGGCTATTATCAGGAAGCTGATTTGGCTTATTCACTTTAATAAGTAACTCACTCAGTGCACTGTTCATTGTTTTTCGCTTAAACCATCGCTCATTTTTTTGTAATTTTGTGATGCCACGTAAGATCATATCAAGACGTTCATTTCGATAAAAAATACCGGCAATGTTTGATATTAATAGTTTTTTTTCATTATATATATTGTCTGTTGCATTAAATAAAACAACCCGTGTACTGTGCGCAAGACTCTGTATTTCACAGGGTATATCATCAGTGAAATTAAAACTATCGACATCAATAAACATTAAATCAAAGTCTTTAGATTGATCAATACTGGGTAATTTTTTTGCTGAAATTATATCGATATCACACGTTTTAACTAAGTCTGTAAATTGAAGAGTAGAATGATGAAGTGCATTTTCTGTTATCTTATTTTCCGCACTATTAATTAAAAAAAAGGCGCTGAACTTAACTCCATTTATTGGATCCATACTTTATCCCTATCCATATATTATTGAGTCCTTTCTGCTTATTTAGGTGATAAGCAATGACATATTTATTGTATTAAGATGTAACAATAAATTTGCATTTGTTACATCAACATAACAAATAAAAAACTAAATGTCGTCATAAAATAATAAAGATTTTAAATAAAATAAATCACGTCTCAGACAAGCGACTATTGTGCTCTTCACTTCGCTATTTAAAGCTTAGTTTAATGAAAATAGCCAGTGCAAGCCTAAAGAGTTTTGGTTAGAATACCTTGTCAATTTTACTTACGCTATAAATGCCAGAACCCATAGATGCCTGAACAATACCGAGACTTAATTAATATATTTAATGATACATTTAGTGCCTGCACTAATACCCGCTTGATTAAAGGAGGGGACGAACCTTTATATTCCCCTGCAGATGAAGTGTGTGAGTATCACCAAATAATTTTTGCCCATGGCTTTTATGCTAGTGCTTTGCATGAAATCGCACATTGGTGTTTAGCGGGACCTGCTCGAAGATTAAAAGAAGATTTTGGCTATTGGTATACCCCTGATGGGCGAGATCAAATACAGCAAGAACAATTTGAACAAGTAGAAATTAAACCACAAGCAATTGAGTGGGCCCTTAGTGTGTCAACAGGGAAATGCTTTGATGTTTCAATAGACAACTTGTCGGGAACGGGCACTACCGATCGTATAGCCTTTAAACGCGCGGTTTATCAGCAAGTAATACATTACTTAAATTCAGGTTTTCCACATGATGCACAAAAATTCATTGTCGCATTGGCAAACTTTTATCAAACGCCATTACCATTAACTCGAACACATTTTGTGTTGTAGCGATGAATAGGATAAATAGTGAGAAAGTTTAGTTTAGGTTTTATCATCAACCCTATTGCAGGCATTGGCGGCAGTGTTGCACTAAAAGGTAGTGACGGTGACGATATTGCAGAAAAGGCCTTAGCACTTGGTGCTACAGCAAAAGCAAATCAACGGGCAAGTTTAGCGCTATCGATTCTTCTACCATACCGGGACCAAATAACCATTTATTGTGCGAATGATCTTATGGGAGAAAAAACCGCTAAAGCGCTTGGCTTTACCACTGAAGTCGTTTTTCAAACCAGAGATACTGAACATACAACTGCCGAAGACACCGAAAATACCGTTCAGGCCTTATTGGCTAAAAATATTGATATATTATTATTTGCAGGCGGAGATGGCACCGCACGAAATGTTTGCAAAATAGTGGGAGATAAATGTCCAGTATTAGGTATTCCAGCAGGGTGTAAAATTCATTCTGGTGTTTACGCGGTTACGCCCAAAGCGGCTGGACGCGTTGTTGAAATGATGATTACCAACCAATTAGTAACACTCACCGAAGCTGATGTGATGGATATTGATGAATCACTCTTTCGAGACGGTATTGTTAAAGCAAAACGATATGGTGAGATGCAAATTCCAGCTGAATTACGGTTTGTACAGGCGGTAAAATCGGGGGGGAAAGAGCTTGATGAATTAGTACTACAAGATATTGCGGCTCATGTGATTAATGAAATGGATGATGAGCTCTTTGTTATAGGTTCAGGTTCAACTACCGCATTTTTAATGGAGGAGTTGGCGCTAGAGAATACGTTGCTTGGAGTTGATCTTGTTGAACAACAAAATTTACTGGCGAGTGATGTGACTGAACCTCAATTATGGCAAGCAATCTCTCGTGCTAAAGAAAAGACTAAAACGATTAAATTGGTGATCACGTTGATTGGCGGACAAGGACATATTTTTGGCCGTGGTAATCAACAGCTCAGCCCAAGAGTGATCCGCGCTATTGGAAAAGAAAATATTTTAATTATTGCTACGAAAGCCAAATTATCAGCCTTATCATCAAGACCTTTAATAGCTGATACGGGTGACAGCGATTTAGATATAGCGTTATCAGGTTATTTACCGGTAATAACCGGTTATAACGACCAAGTATTGTATCCTGTGGCAAGTCCACAATAACGTGCTTTCAATATGTTCTCTTGAAAGTATTCTCTGATGATAATATTTTGAAGATAATGTCGCTAAGCCACTCATAAATTTAACACTGAAAAATAAGTAGAACTATGTCAATTAAAGAAAAAAAATCGTTTGAAAATATTGCCGCATTTTATCTATATTTAGATAATTTATTTGATGAAGATATCAGTGATGATCAATTATTTGCCAGTAGCTACTTACGTGGCTTTATCAGCTTGTCGGTCATCGAATTTGGTGACGAATCGCAGGTACTTTCGCCAGCACTTGCAACAAGCATCGATGAAAAACTACAAGCCGCTCGTACTGAGTTAAGCCCACAAGATAGAAAAATAGTACAAGACTATTGGCTAGACCTTAAACAATCATTTGTATCAGTTTAGTAATAACAGTCTTTATTAAATACTATAAATATTTACGACGAATAATATCGCGAATAACAAACCTGTTGGGTGATAAGTTAAAAAGTTCTTGTTTGCCAACAGGATATTCGCCACCCGTTAAATCAGCAGTCAAAATATCGGCTAATAGCGGCGCAGTACATAAGCCCCTAGCACCCAAGCCGGTAAGTACGTATAGATTTTTAATCACAGGTGCAGATTCTTGATAACGCCAGTTTTTATCTTTTGCTAAATGGGCATAGCTGCTTTTATGCTGGGCTATATCTGGCATCGCGCCAACTATGGGTAAATGATCGGGCGTCATACAGCGCAAGCGTGCTTTATTTGACGTAATATCTTGTTC
This sequence comes from Colwellia sp. Bg11-12, assembly GCF_014076955.1. Classification (NCBI taxonomy): domain Bacteria; kingdom Pseudomonadati; phylum Pseudomonadota; class Gammaproteobacteria; order Alteromonadales; family Colwelliaceae; genus Colwellia; species Colwellia sp. Bg11-12. The sequence continues at coordinate 218,335 of NZ_JACGUZ010000072.1, read as the reverse complement.
ACTCCATGAGACTACCTTAGGTAGGCACTTTTCTAGCATGGCTAAATTATATTGGTCGCCTGCCGGTGTTGCTGTGATATCGAAACTGTTCTTTTCAAACGTTGCGCCGATGCAATGTTGCTGTTGATGTGCTGGCGTTAAATAACCTTTATGGCAAATAACGGTTGAAAGGTTACTGATGTGTTCGTTAGTTGCCATGTTTGTTACTTGGCCTCGAACAGCGCTAAGCGGTAATTCATCAATAATATTTAGCTTAATAGATTCAGCTCCTCCACAGAAAATAACCACGGTTTCCTTTATCATTCCCTTGCTTGTTGCTAATTGCCAACTATTGTCACTTTGTTGATTAAGTGTGGTGACATCTGTTTGATTTTTTATTGTTAAATGTTCTGTTTCTTGCGCAGCAGCTAATAATTGTTGTACTAATTCTGCTGGCGCTATCCAGCCAGCACTTGGCATAAATAAGCCACCGTGTTTAAGTGTTATGCCGGCTAGTTTTGATGCTTCTTCTGCATTGACACTGGTGATGAGTGATTGTGGCCATGGAGCTGATTGCTTAATAAATTCCTGTCTTTTCTCTAAAGCAACTTTATAAGAAATCTCAAGCAAACCACACCAATCGTGACTAAACGTAAACCCTTTACTTAATAAGCCTTTATAGCAAGTTAGGGCATGCCAAAAGGCTTGTTGGTAGAATAAACTAATATCATCTACTTGTTGATGAATAAGAGGGAATAATGCCCCAATATGATTACTTGAAGCGCCCTGAGCAATTTCTTTATCTTTACAATAAAGAGTCACTTTTATATTTTTTTTGGTGAGTGCATAAGCAACACAAGCAGAAGCAATTCCTCCACCAATAATAGCAACATGCTCCGGCTGCTTTATTATCGGCCTGATCTGATAGCCTTTTCTTTCTGGCAGGGCATTTAAATTTTTTTGTTGTTTAATCACAATTTTTTATTAAATCCATTGGTTTCAGGCGTTAAAGATAGTATTTTAACGTAAATTAAAAGTGTCTGTCATAAAATTGTAAAAACCAGTGTACACGTGTACACTGAGCAGACCAGTTTATGGGCAAATTTCTGTATGATATGCCTGATTTTTCAATTTTTAAATGGTTATTCAAATGAAACGTGTAGTGATCACCGGATTAGGCATTGTATCGAGTATCGGTAACAATGCGGAAGAAGTTTTATCATCTCTTAAAGCAGGCCGTTCAGGCATCAGTCAGTCGGAAAGCTTTGCAGAAGCAGGTTTAAAAAGCCATGTTTGGGGCAAACCAACGATTGAGCCTAAAGATCATATTGATCGTAAAGCATTTCGTTTTATGGGTGATGCCGCAGGTTATGCCTACATCGCTATGGAACAAGCAATCACTGATGCAAAATTAACAGACGATCAAGTCTCAAATTTTCGTACCGGCATTGTTGCTGGCTCAGGTGGCGCTTCATCAGAAAATATCGTCATTTCTACTGACACACTACGTAGCCGTGGTATTCGCCGTGTCGGTCCCTATGCTGTTCCTAAAACGATGGGCAGTACAGTTTCAGCCTGTTTAGCAACGCCATTTAAAATTAAAGGCGTTAACTATTCAATCAGTTCAGCTTGTGCAACAAGCGCGCATTGTATCGGTCATGCAATGGAGCTTATTCAACTGGGCAAGCAAGATATTGTTTTTGCTGGCGGTGGTGAAGAAGTTCATTGGTCTTTAGCGATGATGTTTGATGGAATGGGCGCATTATCTGCGGGTCGTAACGACACACCTGAATTAGCTTCACGCACTTACGATAGCGATCGTGACGGTTTTGTTATTTCTGGTGGCGGCGGTATGGTAGTTGTTGAAGAGCTTGAACATGCATTGGCACGTGGCGCACATATTTATGCTGAAATTGTCGGTTACGGCGCAACTTCAGATGGTTATGACATGGTAGCTCCAAGTGGCGAAGGCGCTGTGCGTTGTATGCAACAAGCCATGCAAGGTGTTGAAGGTAAAGTTGACTACTTAAACACACACGGTACTTCTACACCGGTTGGTGATGTTAAAGAGCTTGGCGCCATTCAAGAATTGTTTGGCAAAGATTCTCCAGCGATCAGTGCAACTAAAGCAATGACAGGCCATGCGCTTGGTGCTGCAGGTGTTCACGAAGCTATTTATTCATTATTAATGATGGAAAACAGCTTTGTTGCGCCGTCTATCAATATTGATAATTTAGATGAAAAAGCACAAGGCTTAGATATTGTTACAGAAAAACGTGACGTAGACCTTAACTTGGTTATGTCTAACAGTTTTGGTTTTGGTGGCACTAACGCGACTTTAGTTATGCAAAAATACAAATAACGATTAATATTTTGTTATTTAAAAAGCCACTTTATAGTGGCTTTTTTGCATTTAAGATACAATAGCTTTCATCTGTTCAATAATTACCTTAAGTCTCTAAACCATGAATATTTTTTACGATGAAAATATGCCCTTTGCCCAAGAGTTTTTTGGCGACTTAGGTCAATTACACGCATTTGTTGGTCGAGAGTTAACCGCTCAACAAACGAAAAGTGCTGATGTTTTATTAGTGCGCTCGATAACTAAAGTTAATCAAGCGTTATTGGCCAGTAATTCAACTTGTCAGTTTGTTGGTACGGCAACGATTGGTGTTGACCATATTGATCAGAACTATTTAAGTGAACGGGGCATTACGTTTACCTCCGCACCTGGCTGTAATGCAATTTCAGTTGCCGAATATGTGATCAGTGCTTTGGTTGTATTAGCAGAGCGTTACTTAATTGATTTGTTCTCGTTAACCATAGGTATTGTTGGTGGTGGTAATACCGGTACTCGGTTAAGCGAAAAGTTAGCAGCGTTAGGCATTAACGCTTTAATTTGCGACCCTATACTTGAAGCTCAACAGAAAAAAAACAGTAAAGACAAACGTCATTATTCATCACTCGAAGATGTACTTTCTTGTGATGTAGTTTCATTGCATGTGCCTATTGTTGAGCGTGGTGACCATCCAACGTTTCACCTACTCAATGAAAATCGATTAAAGCAACTCAATGATCACCAAATTCTAATTAACGCTTGTCGTGGTGAAGTTGTCGATAATAAAGCGTTATTGGCGCTTAAAAAGCAAGGACATGGCGTAAAGCTTGTTTTAGATGTATGGGAAAATGAACCCAATATATTACACGAGCTTATTGCCCATACTGAAATATCGTCTGCGCACATTGCTGGTTATAGCTTAGAAGGAAAAGCACGTGGTACAGAAATACTCTATCAGGCATTATGTAAGCAGCTTGAAATACCGGTAGATAAGCAGTTAAGTGATTTTTTACCACGAGCGTCAATAACCGAAGTTGAAATTAATCAACCGTTCGAGCAAATACTACTAAACCAGCTAGTAAAAATGGTTTACGATGTACGCCGTGATGATGGAATTTTCAGACAAACAGTTTTAAGTCATGGCTTTGACCATATCAGAAAAACTTATCCGGCTCGTAGGGAGTTTTCTTCGGTTAAAGTAACCATGTCGAATCAAGCCAAGAGTGATGTGCCACATCATCTTGGTTTTCTTAAGCAGTAACGCATTAGTGCACTGTTTTTCAAAGTAAAGAGAGAGTGATATGGCACAAAAATTTGATGTCTGCGTTTTAGGCGCAACAGGCTTGGTGGGTAAAACCATCATAGAGTTATTAGAAGAACGTGATTTTCCAATTAATAAATTATATCCACTGGCTAGCGCTCGTTCTGCCGGTGAATTTATTGATTTTAATGGTGAGAGTATTGAAGTACTCGACGCTGACCATTTTGATTTTAGCCAAGCACAAATTGGTTTCTTCTCAGCAGGTGGTTCAGTATCCGCTAAATTTGCGCCTATTGCTGGTGAAGCAGGTTGTATTGTTATTGATAATACCTCAGAGTTTAGATACGACGCAGATATTCCTCTGATCGTTCCTGAAGTTAACCCAGGTGCATTAGCTGATTACCGCAACCGTAATATCATCGCTAACCCTAATTGTTCAACGATTCAAATGATGGTGGCGTTAAAGCCTATCTATGATGCTGTGGGTATTAATCGTATTAACGTCTCCACTTACCAATCAGTTTCTGGTGGCGGTAAAGCAGCAATAGACGAACTAGCAAAACAAACTGCAGATTTATTAAGCGGAAAGCCTGTTGAAACGAAACATTTTCCTCGTCAAATCGCTTTTAATGTTATCCCTCAAATTGATGTTTTCATGGAGAATGGCTACACCAAAGAAGAAATGAAGATGGTGTGGGAAACTAAAAAAATTCTTGGCGATGAAAATGTACTTGTTAACCCAACGGCAGTTCGTGTACCGGTATTCTTTGGTCATGGTGAATCATTACATATTGAAACAGGAACACCTATTTCAGCGGAAGAAGTTAAAGATTTATTAGAGCAAGCTCAAGGACTTGTTGTTTGTCGTAATGACGAAGACTTTCCAACCCAGATAGGCGATGCAAGCGGAAAAGATGCAACCTATGTTGGTCGTATTCGTGAAGATATTAGTCACAGTAGCGGTATAAATATGTGGGTTGTTGCTGACAATGTACGTAAAGGTGCGGCAACTAACAGTGTACAAATTGCAGAGTTATTGGTTAAAGATTACCTTTCATAAACCACCTCTGGTGAGTTAGTTCAGGTTAAATGCTCGTTAACCTTAAGATTTATTAAAGAAAAATCAAAACTCGTCGTTATAGTTAACGACGAGTTTTTTTGTTTGATTATGACTAAAATTCTTGCTATTTACTTGCTATCATATAGGTAGTAAGAGTAAGGTTGGAATAGAATTTGCTTTACTTTCTCTAGGCTTAAAGTGCCAAACTATTGGCAATAAATAAAAATAATTAGGAAAACTTGATGCATCGATTATTACGCCTGTGCCTGTGGCAGGTAATATTTATAAGCATGACTACATTTAGTGTTTCTCTATTCGCCTTTGAAGAAGGCGGTATTCGTATTAGGGGACCTAAAGCTACGGATATATTTCCGTATGATCAATATGGACCTATTACGTCAAAAGATACCCTGTGGAATATTGCTTTAACAGTTCGTCCAGAACCAACGTTATCTGTTTATCAAGTGATGCAGGCTCTCTATCAAAAAAATCCTCAAGCATTTAAAGAAAATAATTTAAATCATCTTAATAACGGACAATATTTAAAATTACCGTCTATTGATGAAATGCGTGCGATAAATCCCGTGCAGGCAAAAAGTAAATCAACGACTGATGATAAAACATGGCAAAAGAAAGTCGCTAAAACAGTGAAGAAAAAAGTTGTTCCTCCCGCTGAACTCGCTATTAAAAAGAAAGATTTAGACGCAACAAAAAAAGAAATTAATGCACAACTTGAAGAAATAGACACGAAGCAAACGGTTCGCTTAGAAACTATTCAAAATGATGTTTTAGATTCAATTGATGGCTTGCAAGCAATACTCAAAGAAAATGAAAATCTTAATTCTCGTTTAAGTAATTTTAATGAACAGCTCGATGTCATGCAAAATGAAGTCGCAAAAGGCAAAGAAATAAAGCTTCAGCTTAATGATGTTATAGCGCTTCAACAAGAATTACTAAAAAAGGCAGAAGCGAGAGAGCAAGAACTATTATTAGAAAAACAAAAAATTGAACTTGAAAATGAAGGGATAACGTCACAACTTTGGTTCAAGATACTTATGTCAACCTTGCCAGCATTGAGTGCCATAATGTTTGGTGCTTGGTTAATGCGTCGTAAGAAAAGCGGTGAAGTAGAAAAAGTCGCTAAGCCTAAAAAGTCAAAAGCGGTTGAACAAGAAAAGCCTGAACCTAAAGAAGAAACACTTGGAAGTTTAGACAGTGAACTCTCCCTTGATGATGAATTATCGCTCGATGATGAGTTATCGTTAGACGATGAACTGTCAATGGACCTCGATGAAGACGATCTTAATTTGGATGACTCATTATTTTCTGACGACGACGATGGCTTAGGATCGTTAGATGATGAGTTACTTGATGATGATGTTATTCATTTAGATGATGATCTCGATGATTTAGATGACTTAGATGGTCTTGACGATTTAGATGATTTAGAAGACATATCACTTGATGGTGAAGAACTAGAAGGTGGAGAGTTAGATCAAAGTGATTTAGATTCTTTACTTTCAGGCCTTGGTGATGACGATGAAGAAGATACCAGCAAAGAAGAGGCGGCAGGAGAAGCATTAGAAGGAGGCGAATTAGGTCAAGATTTACTTAATGATTTATTAAATGAAGCTACAGATGAAGAAACACCTGCTGAACTGACTGATCCTGACGATATTGATGCGTTGATGGACTCGGTAGTGGAAGCGCCTGCTGAACTGACTGACCCTGACGATATCGATGCATTGATGGACTCGGTAGTTGAAGCACCTGCTGAACTGACTGATCCTGATGATATTGATGCGTTGATGGACTCGGTAGCTCCAGCAGCACCTACGCCTGAGGTGGTTGATGACGGTCCGGCAGAGCTTACCGACCCTGATGATATCGATGCATTGATGGATTCGGTAGCTCCAGCAGCGCCTATCCCTGAGGTGGTTGATGACGGTCCAGCAGAGCTTACCGATCCAGATGATATTGATGCCCTAATGGACTCAATGGCAGCAGCTCCAGCAGCGCCTATCCCTGAAGTGGTTGATGACGGTCCAGCAGAGCTTACCGACCCAGATGATATTGATGCCCTGATGGACTCAATGGCAGCCGCACCAGCAGCGCCTATCCCTGAAGTGGTTGATGACGGTCCGGCAGAGCTAACCGACCCTGATGATATCGATGCGTTGATGGATTCAATGGCAGCCGCACCAGCAGCGCCTATCCCTGAAGTGATTGATGACGGTCCAGCAGAGCTGACTGACCCAGATGATATTGATGCCTTGATGGATTCAATGGCAGCTGCACCAGCGGCGCCTATCCCTGAAGTGGTTGATGACGGTCCGGCAGAGCTAACCGACCCAGATGATATTGATGCTTTGATGGATTCAATGGCAGCGACACCGACTGATCCCACATCTGAAGTGGTTGATGACGGTCCGGCAGAGCTAACCGACCCAGATGATATTGATGCGTTGATGGATTCAATGGCAGAGACACCGACTGATCCCACACCTGAAGTGGTTGATGACGGTCCGGCAGAGCTAACCGATCCAGATGATATTGATGCATTGATGGATTCAATGGCAGCGACACCGACTGATCCTATCCCTGAAGTGGTTGATGACGGTCCGGCAGAGCTGACAGACCCAGATGATATTGATGCCTTGATGGACTCAATGGTTAAAGAAAGTGCCGTTGCAGAACTCAATGACAAGCCTGAAAATTTTGAAATTTCAGATCCTGACGACATTGATGCATTATTAGACTCAATGGCCGACCCTGAAGAGGTATCAAAACCTATTACGGCCGATGATATTGTTGATCCGCTTGATGATCTGGCTGCAGATAAGCTTGATGAAAACTTAGACTTAACTGACCCTGATGACATTGACAGTTTGCTTGGTGATATACAGGGCAATGAAGGGCAGCCTTCAAACGAAGCGCCTATGCAAGCAGACACGGATATAGCAGCAGATGAAATTGAGACAACGGAAGATGAAAATAAAGCGCTTATTGAAAACTTTACAAATGATTATGTAGCACCTTTCTTATCCGTAGACTTTAGTGCGTTGCTTAATGACGATACTGAAGAGTTAATTGATGACGCTGATGTCAGCACGAGCGAAAACAAAGATTTGTCTGATGATCTTGACATAGATGCACTTTTGGCTGAAGTGGCAGACAGTGATAATTCACTTACCAATGAGTTAGATATTGGTGATGATATACTCACTAATGGACAAGCGAATGAGCAGGGGTCTGAATTATCAACTGATTATACCGATAGTGACGTATTAGCGGATTTACTGGCCGATGAAAAACCAACACAAAGCGATGCGGTTAGTAATAATAGTGAAAGTGACGCGATTGAAGATCTTGATAATGTTGACTTTGATGAACTACTCGCCAATATAGAAGAAGGTCATAAACCCTCTTCAAGTGATTTAGATTTATCTGATGATTTTACGACTGATGATATCGATCTAGACACGATTGACTCAGCAGCAGAGCAACCAGATGATGAAGAGGATTTCGGTCTCGACTTAGATGATGCTTTAGATATTGGAGATGATCTAGATAGTGATAATAATTTAAATATTGATTTTGATAGTGATGAAGATGACTTTGTTTCTGTCGACTCTTTATTATCAGATAGTTTAGGTTCAACAAATGATGAAGAACCTTACAGTAAAACTGATTTTAATGTTGGACTCAGTGAATTTCCTGAATTTTCTGGCGATAACTCTGCCGAAGACGAAGATGATAACGGTATCGCTGCAAAATTAGATTTAGCCAAAGTTTATATTGAAATTGGCGACAATGAAAATGCTGAAGTGATACTTCAAGATGTTGTTGAAAAAGGCGACGCACAACAACAATTTGATGCTCAGCAATTACTTGATAATATCAGTTTATAAAGAACACGCTTGAATCTTTTATTTAAAGCCACTTTTGTGGCTTTTTTTATATACCCACGCCCAATAATGAAAGAGATTAAAACCCTGCTTGAATCGATTCAGAATGATTTGATACGGCGTTCAACACATCAAATACAGAGCAACTCTGTTTAATTAACTCTCTTTAAATAATTGTGTTTAATGCTAATTAAAATCCTTAACTTTAAAGAGGAATGGCTATTATGCAAAACCTCATTGGCATAAACCTTAAAATATTGGATAATGCGCGCATTATAATTGGGAGTTATTGATGCGTTACGCTTTAGGTATTGAATACGATGGAAGTCGTTATCACGGTTGGCAACGACAAAAAAATGCGGTCAGTGTTCAGCAAAATGTAGAAAAAGCCTTATCAAAAATTGCTAATGAAAACATTGAAGTTATTTGTGCAGGTAGGACCGACACAGGTGTTAGTGCAACCAATCAAGTTATTCACTTTGAAACAGATAAAGTGCGTAAAGATGTTGCTTGGACACTTGGCGTTAATACTAATTTACCCAGTGATATTGCTGTTTCTTGGGTGAAGCAAGTTGATGAAAGTTTTCATGCTCGATTTAGCGCAACAGCACGTCGTTATCGCTATGTTATTAATAACAACCGTTTAAGATCTGCGATTTTAAGTCAAGGAATAACGAGCTGTCATTATCCACTTGATGAAAAATTAATGCATCAGGCGGCTCAGTCTTTACTGGGTAAACATGATTTCACTTCCTTTCGGACGGTTCACTGTCAGTCACATTCTCCGGTTCGAACACTTATTCATTGTAATGTTTCTCGCCAAGGCGAATTTGTTATTATTGATGTTAAAGGCAATGCTTTTTTACACCATATGGTGAGAAATATCGCTGGTAGTTTGATGCGTATAGGCCAACAATTAGAAACTGTAGCGTGGTTGGGGGAAGTACTCGAAGCTAAAAATCGCTGCGTAGCTGGCATGATGGCATCCGCTGCGGGTTTATATTTTGTTGGCGTGGATTACCCACAAGAGTTCAATATTCCAAAACCTCCGCTGGGACCACTATTTTTACTTTAAGATAAATATTGGCAGAATGAGCAATTACAAACTGATAATTCCAACAAAACAGACCAGTTTTTTGTATTCACAGTAGGGCTAAATGTGCTTTAATTGTCGGTTATAGTTGGAATAATTCAAAAAATTAACAATTTGCTGATAGGTTGAAACCAATATCGGCAAATTTTTCTATGTTCCTATGAACATATTAGGTAAAAGAAGGCAAAAATAAATTATGAGCTGGATCGAAAAAATTCTCCCAAAAGCGAAGACAACACAAAAGCGCAATATCCCTGAAGGCGTTTGGAGCAAGTGCTCTTCTTGTAATGCTGTACTTTATAAAGCTGAACTTGATAGATTATTATCAGTTTGTCCAAAGTGTGATCACCACATGCGTATTTCTGCACGTAAGCGAATAGATTGCTTTTTAGATAAAGATAATCGTGCTGAATTAGGTGAAGAGTTTGAAGCACAAGATATCTTGAAGTTCAAAGATTCAAAACGTTATAAAGACCGTTTAAGTGCTGCGCAAAAAAGTACTGGTGAAAAAGATGCACTTGTTGTCATGAAAGGTGAACTCAATGGTATGCCAATTGTTGCTGCAGCTTTTGAATTTTCATTTTTAGGCGGATCAATGGCCTCGGTTGTGGGTGCTAGGTTTGTTAAAGGGGTTGAATACTGCCTTGAGCATAATGTCCCCCTTGTTTGTTTTTCTGCCAGTGGCGGCGCGCGTATGCAAGAAGCATTATTTTCATTAATGCAAATGGCAAAAACGAGTGCAGCACTAGCAAAAATGAGTGAAAAAGGTTTACCTTACGTTTCTGTATTAACTGACCCAACGATGGGCGGTGTATCGGCTAGTTTAGCGATGCTAGGTGATGTTAACGTTGCAGAGCCTAAAGCCTTAATTGGTTTTGCTGGCCCACGTGTTATTGAACAAACAGTACGTGAAAAACTACCTGAAGGTTTTCAACGTAGTGAGTTTTTAAAAGAGAAGGGTGCTATCGATATTATTGTTGATCGACGTGATATGCGAAATACACTGTCTCGGCTGTTAGCTAAATTCATGGGGCATCCAAGCCTTAACGTTTCATAAAGATATTATGCAAAAAAACAATAAAAGCCATTCTGCTAGAAAGTCTCTAGCTCAATGGCTTTCTTATTTAGAAACTATTCATTTAACTGAAATTGACTTGGGTCTGACGCGTATTTCGCATGTCGCTAAGCGATTAAATATCGATTTCAGTTTTGCTCAAGTGATCACGGTGGCAGGCACCAATGGTAAAGGTACAACGTGTGCTTTTATTGAAAATGCTCTGCTCGCTCAGGGTGAAACGGTTGCGGTGTATTCTTCACCACATATTGAAAATTTTAATGAACGTTTACGTATTAATAATATCGATATAGACGACCAATCATTGATCTCCGCATTCGAGCTAATAGAAGAACAGCGTGATGGTATTTCACTGACTTACTATGAATACACAACCTTAGCTGCTTTTATTGTATTAATGGCGATAAAGCCAGCCTTCATTATTCTTGAAGTCGGTTTAGGTGGACGCCTAGATGCTACAAATTTAATTGATGCTGATATTGCCGTGATCACCACAATAGATTTAGACCATCAAGCATATTTAGGCGACAACCGTGAAAGCATTGGCTTTGAAAAAGCGGGTATTATGCGAGCTAATCGAAAAGTCGTGATAGGTGATACTCAATGCCCTAAATCGGTGCTTACACACGCCAAAAATATCAACGCTATCGTAAGTCTGCGCGAACATGACTTTTCTATTCAAGCGCAACAATCATTGGCTAACGAGCATTTTTACGCTTTGTGGGACTGGAAATTTGGCGAGCTGCGAGTTAATGGGTTAACTAAACCCTTTATACCTCAAGACAACGTAGCGACAGCATTAACAGTTTTGGCGCTACTAAAAGATTTCTCGTTTGTTTTTAATACTCAAAATATCAATGCTTTAATCCAAAAAACAAAAGTTGCTGGGCGTACAGAACTTATTACGAGTAAAAGCTTAAATAGTCCTGTTTTACTCGATGTTGGCCATAACCCACAAGCAGCGCGTTATTTAGTTGAACACTTGAAATCACAACAGTACAACAAACTCTATGCTGTTACTGGTATGCTAAAAGACAAAGATATTGCCAATACCTTTCGACCATTATCAGCCCTTGTTGATCATTGGTATTTAGGCGGGTTATCAATGCCTCGTGGTGCTAGCGCAAAAGAACTAGCCGAAAAACTGTCATTAAATGAAGATTCAGCTAATTGTTTTGACAATATTACTCAGGCATTTAGAATGGCTAACAAAAATTCAACAGCAGCAGATCTTATTTTAGTGTTTGGATCATTTTATACCGTTGCTGAAGTCAGACGTTTACTGCTGTAGTTTTATTGACTTCAGCCGGGGGAATTTCATTTGTCTACACCTTTTCAAAATCGCTTAGTTGGCACCATTATCGTGGCTGCAATTGCTATTATCATTTTGCCAGACTTACTTGACGGCAATAAAAAGACTTATCAAGATGAGTTTGAAAAAATTCCACCACCACCTCATGTTGAATTTGACAAGAATACGCGGATCTTTCCTAAAGATAAAATTGTTAAAATAGAAGAAGAAACATTGAGTGATGAACTTGCGCTAGATGATGAATTACCGACTGCTGAACAACCGATAAAATATACGGTTAAAACTGAGAGTAAAGACAGTGATGCTCAGCGTTTAAATAATTCCACAGTGAGTGCAGAAAAAGAACTAACTGAGAAAATACCAGAAAAAACGTTACCGGAAAAGTCAGTATTACAACAAGCATGGGTGGTGCAATTAGGGAGTTTTCGACATAAAAAAAATGTTGCTAAGTTATTACTCAAGCTTAAAGACAACGGTTACACTGCTTTTACTAAGCCGATAAATACAAAAAATGGTACATTAATCAAAGTCTTTATTGGCCCTGAACTCATTAAAAGCTCACTGATGAAAAAAATCACTCCATTGAAAAAGCTCACGGGAGTTCAAGGTAAAATTGCTCGCTTTTACCCAACAAAATAATTCACAATAAAAATAAAAGATTGGCACAATAAGGCGCATTCCTGTTAGAATGCGCGCCTAATTATACTGGTAAGTATTCATTGGTAACGTTTAATTTATGGTTTGGATAGACTATGCCATTTTGGCAGTTGTAGGCATTTCAACATTAATTAGCTTAGTGCGCGGCTTTGTAAAAGAAGCAGTTTCGCTAGTTATCTGGATCAGTGCCTTCTTTATTGCCAGTAATTTTTATGTAAACCTCTCCAGTTTATTGACTAATATTTCCGATCAAACGCTTCGTAATGCTGCTGCGATTGCTATTCTCTTTATCACTACGTTAATTCTCGGTGCACTTGTTAATTATTTAATTGGTCAACTCGTCAGTAAAACGGGTTTATCTGGTACAGATCGTGTACTGGGTCTTGTTTTTGGTGCATTACGTGGCGTATTAATTATTAGTGCTGTGCTATTCTTTATGGATGCCTTTACACCTGCATCATCAACCACGTGGTGGACGAGTTCTCAACTGATCCCCGAGTTTACACTCATTGTAGAATGGTTTTTTGAATACCTAAAAAATTCATCAAGCTTTTTGAAATAATTTTATTCCAGTGCCATTAATACGGGGCTGATACTAATTAGTATAATTTTTATTTACTTAGCGTTTATTTTCTTTAAAACGCTTTTAAACTTAGTTCTGTGGAGAGTAAGCTCATGTGTGGTATTGTTGGCATTGTTGGGAAAACATCGGTTGGTCAGGCATTATATGACGGATTAACTGTACTGCAACATCGTGGTCAAGACGCTGCTGGTATTGTGACTATTCATAACAATACCTTTAGATTACGCAAAGGTAATGGTTTGGTAAAAGACGTGTTTCACACACGTCATATGTTGCGATTACAAGGTAACATGGGTATTGGTCATATTAGATATCCAACCGCAGGCACCTCAAGTTCTTCAGAAGCTCAACCTTTTTATGCCAATGCCCCTTTTGGTATTTCTCTCGCACATAATGGTAATTTAACCAATGCGATAGAATTAAAAGAGTGGTTGTTTAATGTTGCACGTCGTCATGTTAATACGACGTCTGATTCTGAGTTATTACTGAATATTCTTGGTCATGAATTACAACTGACTGAAAATTTAAAATTAACACCTGATGATATTTTTAAAGCGATCAGTAATGTGCACAAGCGAATTCGTGGCGCTTATGCAACGGTTGCCTTAATTATAGGTCATGGCATGGTTGCATTTCGTGACCCAAATGGAATTCGTCCTTTAGTATTTGGTAAGCGTGTAACTGCTACAGGCACTGAATATATGGTGGCTTCTGAGTCGGTAGCACTTGATGCAAACGACTTTGAATTTGTGCGAGATGTTGCCCCTGGTGAAGCAATTTATTTCACTGAAGATGGACAAATACATAGTCAACAATGTGCAGAAAACCCAGCTTACAACCCTTGTATTTTTGAATACGTTTATTTTGCTCGTCCTGACTCAGCTATTGATAAAATTTCTGTATATGGTTCTCGTGTTGAAATGGGCAAAAAATTGGGTGATAAAATAGCTAAAGAATGGGAAGACATAGATATTGATGTTGTTATCCCTATCCCTGAAACATCATGTGATACTGCGCTAGAAATTGCTCGTCATCTTGGTATTCCGTATCGCCAAGGTTTTGTGAAAAATAGGTATATTGGGCGTACTTTTATTATGCCTGGCCAAGAGCAGCGTAAAAAATCAGTACGTCGTAAACTTAATGCTATAACAACTGAATTTGCTGGCAAGAACGTTTTGTTGGTTGATGACTCTATTGTACGTGGCACCACTTCTGGACAAATCATTGAAATGGCTCGCTCTGCCGGTGCTAAGAATGTTTATTTCGCTTCAGCAGCCCCGGAAATTCGTTTTCCTAATGTCTATGGTATTGATATGCCAAGTGCCAATGAATTGATTGCTCACGGACGTGAAGTCGACGATATTTGCCAGTTAATTGGTGCAGATAAACTTATCTATCAAACATTGGAAGATTTGGTGAGTGCTGTAGGCAGTGTAAACCCTGAAATTAAACAGTTCGAAACATCAGTGTTCGATGGTCAGTATATTACTAAAGACATTAACCAAGGCTATTTAGAACGATTAGACGCTTTGAGAAACAATGATAATAAAGAAGATTCAGATAAAAATGCTGATTCAATTATTGATATGCACAACGAAGGTGCGGAATAACGAATTTATGCCATTAATAAATTGATAAAAATTCAATAATAGTATTAAAAATAGAAAGCCCATTTAGTTTATCGCTAAATGGGCTTTTTTTATGAGTTAATGTATAAGTCGATATTTTAAAAATCAATCGCTTATGAATTCTATCTTAAAATAGTTAAACCTTAAGATACATATTCAGAGCCGAAACCCATACCTAACATAATGGCGCTAAATGCCATTAAAGAAACAAGTAGTACTAAACCACAGGTAACCACTGAACTTGAATAAATAAAGCCTTTCTCTTCAGGAATATTCATCATAATGGGAACCCCTGAATAAAGTAAATAAACAGAATAACAAAGTGCTGCTAGTCCTGCTAAAGCAACAAACCATAAAACAGGAAATAACGCGGTTACTCCAACCATTAATAATGGTGTTGCAGTATAAGCGGCTAACTCTAAAGATTGCGTAAAATCAGGTTTAGCGTCAAATGTTTTTGCCATCCACTGAATTAAAAAAGCTAAACCAATAACGCCAAAAATCAAGCCCAAATACATTGCTACTGACATTGACATTGCACTTGACTGGGTGAGCTTTATTGGGTCACCTACGCCTATTGTCCACCCTATATGAGCGGCTGCGAAATAACTACAAATGGCAGGTATTAACGCAATGGTAAGAATATGAACCATGCTGTACATTAAGCTTTCATGACGCTTTTCAATTGTGTGCCATTCTTTCTTAGGGTCAGTGTACAATCCCCATATATGATTTAATATCATAATAAAATCCTCTCGCTGTCCCCAAAATTACATTTATCATTTTTTAGTTTTTATTAATAAATGTCTGTGTCGATCAATAACTTTATTATTGATAGCTTATTTATGTAAGATGGCGACGCTTTCGTCAAGAGATGAATACTAATTAAGCTAAATTAAGTGCAAATAACTTATTTTTATATCGAAAATAACTAATAGTTATATGCTGATATATTATTTTGTTATTTAAGAATAAAGTCATGTGGCTAATTATGTTGGAAAGGCTTAAATCTATGCGACTTTTATTCTAACAATATTCATGATCTCTATGTCAAAACCAGCAATCGTTTCAGTACCCGCGTAATAGGTCATATTTACTTGTTGCTTAGCGAGAGATTTATAAACTTTTTTGCGCTTATATTTAAATGGTGCATTACAGCCTTTTATCATCACTGTATTAACAAACCACTCATCTTGTTCTCTTTGTACATGAGAAATTACCGTAACATTTTCACTGTGGACGAGTTTTTCATGCGTTTTTAGTAAATCTTTTACCGTTTTCTTTTTCATCATTATTCCCAGCATTAACTATGACTAATTGTTTAACGAACTATTACACTTTTAATGTATTAATAAACGCTGTGCCATTAACATGCATATGTATTTTTTGGAGGGAAATTATTCTAAACCTTATTTGGTTATTTCGCAAAATACCGCCACCTGCTAAATAGACTTAACCAGTACAAACGTAAACAATTAAACTTTAGTTATCGAATCTCGTGTTAATAATGACATATTGAGTTCTTCCTAATGGAATTACTACACCGGTAGATAACTCAACTGAGTAAAGGCTACCACGATGCTTTAAGCGTTTTTTGATAATGTCATGATGCTTGAATATAAATAACTTGGACAATATTTCCCCTCGCTTTTCCCCAAAAAACGAAATAGGGTATGATATTAAAAATTATAATTTTAAACTAAGAAAAGGGATATCTCATTGAAACGTTTACTACTTATTTTACTCACTGTAGCTTTTAGCCAAAACGCTATTGCGGACAACGACTTTAAAATACCACCCAAGCAACTTGCAGATTTAGTTGACGCGCCAAGGCAGCCAAGTGTGCGCATTTCGGCAGATAAACAATGGGTGGCTATATTAGCTCGTCCTGGAGCTAAATCGATTGAAGAACTTGCTCAGCCCGAAGAAAAACTTGCAGGATTAAGAATTAATGCCAGTATTTTTGCCCCAAGTCGGTCAAGTGGCTATACAGGTATTACCCTTAAAAAAGTAGATGGCGATGAACAAGTTGCGATTAAGGACTTGCCTGCAGGTAAAATTATGAGTGTGAACTTTTCACCTAACTCTCAATATTTAGCCTTTATCGTAGAAAACAAACAAGGATTAACCTTGTGGAAATATAACCTCAAAACTAAAAAAACTAAGCAAGTGAGTAAGCACGCAATTAATGCTTCACTTGGTGGGACTCAATATCGTTGGAAACGCGATTCTACAGGGTTCTATACCCGATTAACGATTGCTAAAGCAAGCGATAAACCTCAAGCGTCTAAAGCAAAGATTCAGCCAGTGATCCAAACAACTTCAGGAACAAAAGCAGCGGTAAGAACATACTCAAACTTATTAAAAACGCCTTATGATGAAGCTCTTTTTGAGTTTTTAACTCGTTCTCAATTAGCTGAAATTAGCTTGACGGGTAGAATAAATAAGCTTGGAAAAGCAGCCATGGTTAAAGATTTTACCCTTTCACCTGATGGTCAGTATTTATTAGTCTCGCAAGTTAAAAAGCCTTTTTCTTATCTTGTACCAGCAAGACGATTTCCAGAGGAAACACAAGTTTGGTCGGTTGAAGGTAAATTAGTGACTCAAGTTGCCGATTTGGCTTCAGGAGAAAATATACCCAAAGGATTTGACTCTGTTCGAGAAGGTCGCCGTAATATCAATTGGCGAAGTGATGTAGCTGCGACTTTAGTTTGGGCAGAAGCCCAAGATGGCGGTAGCATGAAAACAGACGTTGAGCATCATGACTATGTATACACCTGGACAGCTCCTTTTAATAACGATCCAAAACTATTCCAAAAAATAGAACGTCGTTTTGATGATATAACCTGGGGTAATAAAAACTTCGCTATGATAAGTGATTGGCGCTTTAGTGATCGTCAAACAAGACAGTGGAAATTTAATCCGAGTCAAACTAATGTTAAAAAAACACTCTTTCAAGAGCGTTCTTATAACGACCGTTATAATGATCCCGGTCGTTTCATCAAAGAAAGAAACCAATTTGGCATAAATGTTATTAAAACGTTAGATAACAATAATAGCGTTTATTTGACAGGCACAGGTGCCTCTGCAGAAGGCAATATTCCTTTTTTAAATCAATATGATTTTAGTGCTAAAAAGAAAATAAACGTGTGGAAATCTACAGCACCTTATTATGAGCGTATTGTTTTAGTACTTAATGAGCAAGCCACTAAAGTAATGACGCTGCGAGAATCAACTACTGATCAGCCAAACTTTTTTGTTCGTGACTTAAGTAAAAATACCTTAATTCAATTTACTGATTTTCCACACCCAACACCTGCTTTTGTCGGAGTGAGTAAAGAAAAGCTGAAATATAAACGTAAAGATGGCGTTGAGTTGAGTGGCACACTTTATTTACCCGCGGATTATGATAAAAGCCAAGGGCCATTACCTACCTTAATTTGGGCTTATCCAAGAGAATACAAAGATAAAAAAGTTGCAGGACAAGTATCTGATTCGCCTTATGAATTCGTGCGTGTTAGCTATTGGGGGCCTATGCCACATTTAGCGCAAGGTTTTGCCGTGTTCTCTGGTGCTAAAATGCCAATTGTTGGCTTTGACGGCACTTTACCTAATGACACATTCCGTGAACAGCTAGTTTCAAGTGCTCAAGCGGCTGTTGATGTTTTGGTTGCAAAAGGAGTTACTGATAAGGATCGTATCGCTATCGCAGGTCATTCTTATGGCGCATTTATGGTCGCTAATTTACTGGCTCATAGTGACTTATTTAAAGCGGGTATTGCTCGAAGTGGTGCTTATAACCGTACCTTAACCCCCTTTGGTTTTCAAGGTGAAGAACGTAGCTTCTGGGAAGGTCAATCAACTTATGCTTCTATGTCACCCTTTTTTCATGCAGAAAAAATAAATGAACCTATGTTGATGATCCATGGTAAAGAAGATCCAAATTCAGGCACATTTCCGATGCAATCTGAACGAATGTTTGCCGCTCTTAAAGGCCTTGGTGGCAATGCTCGTTTAGTCATGTTACCCCACGAACAGCATGGTTATAGAGCCAGAGAGTCATTGTTACATATGTTATGGGAACAACATCAATGGTTAGATAAATATGTGAAAAATCCAACGACTAAATAGCGGTTTGATTAAGCCATGTAAAACGACTACTCAATTTATATGGCTTATTATACAAACTCAGTTGACCCTATATTTTCGCTCCATTTTTAATTGTTTTGAAAACAGATCAAAATAAACACAAAAAAGCCATTAATCTAAAAGATTAACGGCTTTTAATTGGCCGCATGAATTGGCAAAAAGCATTATTAATCGTTAGGTGATAAACGTTACCTATCTCTGGCTAAGCTTTTATGTGCCGATGTGAAATCGCCAGCAGCCAATGAGCCAATAATTGATATTTCTCCTGCCAGCGCGGCAGCGGCACAAATTTCTGAAAATGCTCTTGCCTGATTTTCTTTTGGTAAATTCATCATTTCTAAACAAGATTTTTGGCTAGGGAGCTTAGTTCCTCCACCAACGGTACCAACAATTAAGTTGGGTAACGTTACAGCACAATATAAAGCGCCATCGTCACGTCTTTCAAAGCGAGTGATACCTACAGCCGCTTCAGCAACGCAAGCCGCATCTTGCCCACAGGCAATAAACATAGCAGCAAGACTATTAGCGTAATGCCCTTGTACGCCCATTGTGCCACTCATAACACCGCCTAAAGCTGACATACGCCAGCAATCAACCATACGTTGCGGTGTTGTATGTAAAAAACGTTTCACCAACTTCTCTGGTATTTTTACTTCCACAGAAACTTTTTTGCCCCTAACACTGGTATAAGATTGCGCAGATGATTTTTTATCACCAGAGCAGTTTGCTTCGACAAACCAGTACTCAGGTTGTACAGGGCTATTCGCGATAATATATTCACAAATGGCTTGTGTAGCTATAGTCACCATATTTTGACCTGCTGCATCACCAGTGGTGTAGTCACAAAGTAAATAGAGGTGATTCCCTTCTGTGGCAATGCGAATATCAATTAGTCGGCAATAATTACTGGTCTGTTTAGCCGTTTCACTTAGTTTATTTTTATTGAGTAAAACCCAATGAGAAAAAGTCGCTAAGTTAGCGATAGTATTAAATGCAAAGCCAGGAGAACGAGTGACCCCCTCGGAAATTAAGATGGCGGAGCAGCCACCGGCTTTAGAAATAAGTACTGAGCCCCTATGATAACTAGCGACTAGCGCCGCTTCAGTGGTTGCCATCGGTAATAGAAAATCACCCTGAGCATAAGTTCCGCGAACTCGAATAGGTCCAGCAATACCAACGGGGACTTTCACTGTGCCAATACAGTTTTCAATATTAGACGCATACTCACTTAAGTCTTCACCTGCATATAAACTTGAAACATGCGCGGTAATTTTAGTATCAACTTTAGTCAAGTGCTGCCAGCGTTTATTAATAGCCGCTACGGTACAATTACTACCATTAGGAAACCGATCATAGGGGCTTGTATGATCGGGAGACAAATCATTGAAAAAATCATCGTTTTTGTTTACGTCTGTAATCATCTGTTAGCCAGTAGTAAATTTAAAAGAAGGGTGTTGAGTGTTGATTTTATGATGACGTTACAGCGAAATAATCAACGGCCAATTCTATCTTTTCCTTAAGGGGCTTAGCAAGTCATTATAGGTAAGATAGCAAAAGGTTATTAATGTTAAGGTTGAATAATATACAAGGTTAAATAAAGGTCAATATTGATATGAAATCGCATTGATAATAATCAAAACTTTCTATTAATCTTCTAAAAGAGCCGTGTTAGAGAACTTATAAGGAGATTTTCTTTAAAATTAGTTATACTGAATATCTTAAGCTTGTACAACTCAGTGTAATAGGTCGCTTGCAGCAATGAGCAAATCAATTCTTTTTCATACTATTTATCCACATAAAACCAGTAAAGTATGGGTTGTTTTTGTCCATGGTGCCGGTGGTAGTTCGGCAATCTGGTTTCGTCAGATCAGGGATTATCAAAAAGAGTATAATGTGCTTTTACTTGATCTTCGTGGTCATGGAAAGTCCAGTCACTTGGTACAAACCTTTGTTGACAGTAATTATTCTTTTAATAAGGTCTCTGAAGATATTATCGATGTCTTAGATCACAATAATATTGCGTGTGCTCATTTCGTTGGTATTTCACTGGGTACTATTATCATTCGAAATATAGCGGAACTTGCACCTGAGTACGTATCAAGTATGGTTTTAGGTGGTGCTATTACTCGTTTCAATGCGCGTAGTAATATTTTGGTTTATTTGGGGAATACTTTTAAACATTGCCTGCCATACATGTGGTTATATCGTTTATTTGCTTTCATTATGATGCCAAAAAAACGTCATAAAGAATCTCGACATTTATTTGTACGCGAAGCTAAACGTTTGTGCCAAAAAGAATTTATTCGTTGGTTCAAGCTAGCAATGGATGTAAATCCTTTAATGCGATACTTCAAAGAAAAAGAGATCGATATTCCTATTCTTTATATTATGGGCAAGGAAGATCATATGTTTCTGGGACCGGTAATAGAAATGGTAAAGCAACATAAAAATAGTTTATTACATACAATTCAACAATGTGGTCATGTCTGCAATGTGGAGAATCCTGAACTCTTTAATCAACACTCTTTAGCATTTATTGCTCAGCAAGACAGCTAGTGGACTTTTGTTCTTTTTATTACATAAAATAATGAGTCTACAACGATACCCATCATGTTCTAAATTGAGATACTTTAGATCTTAATTTTTAATGGATTATGTAACCTATGCTCTAAACAGTTATCGGTGCACACAACGATATTTTATCTTCATATATAACAAATATATTCTCAGCATCAGCCATCATCAATTTGAGCAAACATGAGTTTATCTATTATTGATGTTATGCCATCATTTCTATATTTAATAACGGTAAAGATGCTTACACGCACAAAATTTATAATCTCTATAATGACTTTATTTGTCTTGGCCGTAGCTATATTAGCAAAAAACATTCAAGTTCTTGCGTCAAAAATCGTGAGGAAATCTCACAAATCACAATAAAATAATGGCAAGTAAGTGCACTTAGCGGAAATAAATTTAAAAAATCTCCCATACTTTTTATAATCAATTATTAGAGTCATATTACTGAGAAGCCTCAGTAATATCGATGTTATGACAAAAATTTAATATTTGTGTTTCCTAAAGTTATTAAGTTATGGGATATTAATGTAAATCAAATAAACTTTATGGGGCTGATATTACTGATAAGTCTCCATACAAGCTCTTAGTTTGTTTGGGTCTCACTCAATCAGATTTATCAAAAAGGAAATTTGATGTTAAAAAAAACTTTTACTTTATTTATTGCGCTCAGTATTACCAGTTGTGTTGTAGTGCCAGAAAAAGACCATTCAGAAAAGTATCAATGTGAGCTCTCAACGGATAAGAAAGTATTAAAGTTAGTTAATTTAACTGATGGTGATACAAGTTTTTACCAATGGAATGACGAAATACTTGCAATTATATCAGTGCCAACGTCAGCTATTATTTCAGGTGCTTATGTCCTCGTTAATAATATTTATCACATTGGCGAAAAGAAAATTAAGTGTGGTTAAAACAAACTCACAAGCAACTCAAAGTGGACAAAAAACAGTTGTCTGTTGACGTGCCTCGCAAATATATTGGCAACTATTTTTAGCCCGTTTACAAGGCGTTATACGCAAATAAAACTCAGCATTCATCTGATAAAGGATTATTCATGAAAACCATAGCCTTATTTTTATCAATATTTACTATCTCATCTTTCGCTTCGGTCATTCCAAAAGAGCCTCACATATATGTTGAGGGCTATGCAGAGCAAGAGATAACGCCCGAACAAATAAAAATATCAGTATCTGTAGTTTCAACAAACTTAGACGCTGATATTGCAAAGTCAGAAATAGATAAGAAGTCGTTAATAATTTTTGAATCAACAAAAAAAATGGGGATTAATGCAAATCAAATTACAGCTACACCTATACAAATTATTCCAGCCATTGAGTATGAAAATGGCAAAAGAATAGATAATGGCACTAGAGTAAGTCGTAATATAGATATAGTTTTAAAAGACTTAACTAAATATCCAATACTAAATGATGCGTTAATTTCTGCCGAAATAACATCTAAAATTTCTTCGACGGTGGAATTAGCAGATGAGCGTGCGGTCAAAAAAAGCGTATTAATGTTAGCCATTAAAGATGCAAGATTAAAAGCACAGGAAATTGCTGAGATTCAAGGGAAAAAAATTAAAGACATCCATTCAGTCTCAGAATTTAAAACGAGGCAAAATGAAACTTATAATTTACAACCTAATCAGCAAATTTATGGTCAATCTTACGGTGCTGCTGAAATGAGATATAGAGTTCCGCCGGGATCTAGCGTATTTGAAATTGGTAAAATGAGAGCTACGGCAACTGTTTATGTTGTTTACACTATTGAGTAGTTTGCGAATATCAATAAAAAGGATAAAAAGGATAAGAAGATGAGCAAGAAGTATAAAACAATCAATTTAAAGTTTAACAATCGCTGGACCAATTCTGAATTAAATACCGAAGAATTAAATGTAGCAATTAATGCAGAGGCTTCAGCGGGGTGGGATGTTGTGAGCGTTAGTCTATCTACATTGTTTGGCTATCCTCAATCTGCTTTGTGTGTTTATAAAAAAGAAAAATAGGTTGGTTTTTTAATCATTGGCTGGCATATACAAAGCTGTTCATGCAGGATAAAGAACAGTTGGCTTTTCTCTTTCGTCGCTTATTTTAGCCAACTACAATCTACTCCCTAATAGGGCTTTAGATTTATTATAAAATTAGGAACACAATGAAAAAATTAAATTGGATGTTAATATTGTTACTTACTGGGTGTGCTGCAGCACCTGTTGTTTATAATCCCGAAAACACAAATAACAAGGCTCTTGTTCATTTAAATACGAAACATGACTTATCTATGTTTAGCACCGAATATAGTGCTTGGATTGTTCAAATGTGGGACTCTTCCGGACAGGAAATAACAAAACGAAGTGCCATAGCAGATGATATGTTTGGTGTAAGGCTTGCCAATATTTCTTTCCCTGAGGGTAAATATAAAGTTAAAGCATTATGTAAGTTAGGTAATACAACAGCTAGACCTGAAAATGTATTTTCTTTTGAAAGTGGGAAAAAATATCAACTTAGTTGTGTTATTGAGAAGGGCGAGAACATGTTTGGCATGTCTATAGATTCATATGCAGCAATAGCTATTAGTGAGTTATAAAAATAATACAAACCAGTCAAGCAGGATAAATAACAGTTGGCTTTTTCTCTTTCGTCGCTTATTTTAGCCAACTATTATTTACCGCTTAGTGGGGCGTCATGTTTTGAATCAAAAGGTGGAATATATGGATAAAGCACTGCAAACAATGATTGAAAATATGCCTGATAAAACAGGCAAAAGATTAGAAGAATGGATTCAAATCTTGAAAAAAGAGCGTTTTGAAAAACATTCGATGGCTGTGAAGTTTTTAAAAACAGAGCATGGGGTAACACATGGGTTTGCAAATACAATTGTCACTTTATCTAAAGAAAGAACTCATCTTCCTGAAGATCTAGTGTCAAATCAATATAGCGGTAAAGAATCGCTCAAGCCTATTTATGAAATGCTACTCTCTGTAATAAAAAACTTCGGTGAAGATGTTGTAATTACGCCCAAAAAAGGAAGTGTAAGTTTAATTAGAAAAAAGCAGTTTGCTTTAATCAAACCTGCAACTAAAACAAGAATAGATTTGGGATTGAAACTTAAAGGCGTTGAAGTGCAAGGACGCTTAGAAGATTCTGGCCCATTTGGAACTATGTGCACCCATAGAATACAACTAACGAATATATCTGACGTCGACAGTGAAGTTGTTGAATGGTTATCAAAAGCCTACGAAACATCTGTTTAGTCAAAACATGACAAGCTGTTCAAGCGGAACAAATTACCGTTGGCTTGTTCTACTTTTTTCACACTTTAGCCAACTACAATTAGCCCATTAACAGAGTGTTATAGCGAATATAAAATTGAGGTGAGGTATCCCTTTGCTCTCTAATCGCAGCATAAATATTATTTTAAGGATTAAAATGAACCCGTTCAAAAATAGATCAATATTATTTTGTATTCTTTTATTTTCACTTAATTGTCACGCCAATGACATAGAGAAAATTGCGAACCAACTTTTTGAAGACGCAGTATTGTCACCTTCCGTTCCTGGTATCAATGT
Source organism: Colwellia sp. Bg11-12 (assembly GCF_014076955.1). NCBI lineage: Bacteria > Pseudomonadati > Pseudomonadota > Gammaproteobacteria > Alteromonadales > Colwelliaceae > Colwellia > Colwellia sp. Bg11-12. The sequence continues at coordinate 193,144 of NZ_JACGUZ010000072.1, read as the reverse complement.
TGCTGTTGCAGATGAAAAGGGTGTCAAATGGGCTAAAGGTTTTGGTTTTGCTAATTTAGAACATAAGGTGCCTATGACCGTATCAACCAAGATGCGAATCGGTAGTGTTGCGAAGGTAATCACTACTGCGGCCTTAATGAGATTATATGAGAAAAACTTAATCGACTTTAATCGTGATATTCGTAGCTACGTTCCAGAATGGCCTAAAAGACATAAAAAAATCACTTTGACTCAACTTGTTAGCCATACATCGGGGATTCGTCATTATAAAAATGACGAATTTTTCACTAATGGAGATTATGAGTCGTCAACTGAATCTTTGGACATTTTTAAGAATGATGACTTGTTATTCGAACCAGGATCAAAATTTAGCTACTCAACTTACGCATGGACTTTAATTAGTGCTGCTATGGAAAGTGCTGCGAGTGATACACCTTTTAAGCAATTAATACATGAGCAAGTACTCAACCCTTTAAATCTAACTGAAACTACTTTTGATGATAACGACACTATCATTCTAAATAGGCAAAGTTCATACGTATTTTCTGAAGGGAAATTAGTTAATGCTCCAGAGGTTTTTAATAGTTATAAATATGCAGGTGGTGGCTTTTTAGCCACACCATCTGACGTTTCTAAATTTGCCATCGCGCACACCAATCAAGACTATTTAAAGTCCGCAACATTAAATAAGATGTTTACTATGCAAAAGTTATCCGATGGCTCAGATAACTTTTTCGGTATTGGTTGGGTTGTTGGATTTAAACCTCGTCTCTCGCATGCTAAAAAAGATAAAGAAAATAGTGCTGAATATATTGCATTAATGGAAAAACATCCAAACTCAGTAATGCACGCAGGTGGTAGCATGGGGGGAGTAACGATGATGATTTTATGTTTAGATCATAATCATTCTGTTACTGTCGTCAAAAATGTAAGCGATGAATATTCGGTAAATGTTTTTAATTTAGCTTTAAAAACTTTGGATCTGTTTACCCCAGAAAAATAGTTTTATTTTTAATACCTAATAGGCTAATGCTGAAATTCGTTATAACAAGCTGTTCAATCGGAACAAATTACAGTTGGCTGGTTCACTGCGTTTCAAATTTTAGCCAACAATAATTTGCCTCTTAACGAGGCGTTAGCTATTTAGTTAATCTTATATGGAAGTTTTATGATTAAAGTATTATTACTATCAATATCAATATGTTCTTTTGCATCATTAGCGAAAGATATGGTGCTTATTGAAAATGTCACTATAGTTTCATCGCACCTTCATACGCCAAAAATGCAGATGAATGTGCTGTTAGAAGATGGGCGAATTACCGAAATCACACAAAAAAAGATTACGACCTTTGACCTTAAAATAGATGGTGCAGGTAAATTTTTAACTCCAGGGATTATGGATAGTCATGCACATGTTTCGTCAATTCCAGGTATGGGGTTTGGTGTGGAGCCAGTAGCTATTAAACATCCGAAACTCGTAAAAGCTTATTATGAACAACAACCCAGAAGCTTTTTATATTATGGTGTCACCCAAATACTTGATCCCAATCCAGGCGTAAATTTTAATCATTTTACTTCAACTCCAAATCATCCTGATTATTTCCGCTGTGAGGTAATTACAACAAAAAGCACCTTTCCTTATGTAGAAAAAACAGATGATTTATCCAGATCGATGTTCACTTATTTGGTTGATGAGAGTGCTTCAGAAAGTGCAGAGACTTCAGCTGAGAATGTGGTACTCAAAATTTCTAAATCTGGTGCTTCATGTATAAAACTTTATTTTGAAGACGGTTATGGCAATGCTAGTCAATGGCCAATACTTTCACCTAAAACACTCCAGCGAATTAAAGTATCTGCTGAAAAAGTGAATTTACCTATATTAGCTCATGCTAATGCTTTAGACATGCAGCAATTAGCACTTGCCGCAGGCGTTGATGTTATCGCTCATGGTATGTGGAATTGGGGCCAATATAGTCGAGAACACAATATTTCTAAGGAGATTTCTGAAACACTGGATAAAATTATTGCTGATAAAGTAGGCTATATGCCAACACAAAGAGTGATTGCTGGTTTAGGTGAAATAATGCTGCCTGGTATTGTTGATTCTCCTGAGTTTTTACCTATTACGCCGAAGTCACTTATAGATTGGTATAAAACGTCCCAAGCACAGTGGTTCAAAGAAGAACTGAGAATTGGTTTTGATAGAATGCCTGATGAATCAATCTCAGATGTGTTTTTATATGGGCGAATTGGAAAAGGTAATAAAGTTATCAAATATCTCCGTAATTCTAAACATCCTATTTTGTTAGCTTCTGATTTTCCAGGAAGCCCTAGTTTTGCTAACCAACCTGGACTGACAACCTTTCAAGAAATGAAAGCTATGGCTACTGCTGGATTATCGCTTGAGGAAGTCTTCGCGGCTGCAACTATTAATAATGCTAAGCAATTCAAAATCGAAAGTGATTATGGCACTGTAGAGGTCGGTAAAATTGCAAACCTATTGCTACTTAACAATAATCCTTTAAATTCAATAGAGTCGTGGAATAGTATAGATACGGTTATTCTGCAGGGGAACCCTATACCTAGAGAGGAACTAGTGATCAATAAATAGCTAATAAGCGGCTAAACAAGGACAAAATACAGTGGGATTTTGTCATTCTATTCCTATTTTAGCCCACTATTTTTTTGCCTGTTAATTGGGCGTTATGCATACAAACATAGACGTTGATTCCATATGAAAAATATTTTTTCTGAATACAAAGAGTTTGCCCTAAAAGGTAATGTTTTAGACATGGCTATAGGTATAGTTATTGGTGGAGCATTCGCTACAATTGCCAGTAGTTTGGTTGCAAACATATTTGCACCAATTATTGGCCTTTTAACGAGTGGTGCAGATATGGCTGATTTATTTATAGTTTTAAAACAAGGAATAATTGGTGGGCCTTATTCTACCCTGGAACAGGCAAATAAAGATGGTGCTGTAACGCTAAGTTACGGACTTTTTTTTAACAGTTTATTTAGCTTCCTTGTTGTATCTTGGTTTGCTTTTCTAATAGTAAAAAGTGTAAATCGGATCAAAAAACAAGAACTAATAAATGAACTTAAAAAAACTAAAACGTGCCCTCATTGTTATTCAAAGATAAATATACAAGCAACTGTCTGTCCCCAATGCACTTCAAAATTGAACCACACTTAGTATATGAATTTGGTATGCTTAACAAGGCGTTAGGCTTTGCTATTATTCGAATTAAGCATTGTTAAATGAATAAATTATTACTTTTGCTCTATATTTCAATTTCAATCGGTATCCCATCTATTTTTCACGCTAAAAATGAATTAGTTGTTATTGAGAAATAAGGCAGAGAAGGGAAAAAAGAGAATACTACTTTTATTTGATTGGAACTCGTCAATAGGAGCCTGCAAATTTCACTATTTGGAGAAACCAATTTGATTTTGATAAAAATTGGAATGGATTAGGTCATCTAGAATTAATAGTAGAAAACGCTGTAAATAGAGCTAAATAATATTATAAAACAGAAGGCGAACTACAATTACGAACTAGAGCTACGATTAGGTTATTCAGCTGATTCTACTGTCTGGTAGTATTTAATTGCTCTTGCAAAACCGAGTGATATAAAACCACGTTGAGTAGAGTGCACTTACTATACGGTTGTGGTATTAACCAATGGTGAAGTTGTTCATTTGTATACACTGTTATGGCATATACCACTTGTAGTTAAAACATGAGGTGCCATTGGAGACAGCCCATAACATTTCACAGAACCTGAGCCCGCTAACTGCGAGATAAAACCAATCATTGTGTTACTGATCTATGTCAGTTTATTCCTTTTGTTTTTGTGCAAAACTTTTCATTGTTATTGGAATTGTTTATGACAAGCGAATGTCATAATCAGCTGAAAAAAAGGTAGCCCTTTGAATATTGGCTATAGGAATAAGGGTGTCGTGTTCCACGTTCACGGCGTTACTAAAATTTACCAGATGGGTGAAGTGCAGGTGCATGCTCTGCGTGGTATCGATCTTGATTTATATAAAGGTGAGTTCACTGTTTTACTAGGGGCTTCCGGCAGTGGCAAATCGACATTATTAAACATCCTTGGTGGGTTGGATTCACCTACCGATGGTCACGTTCAATACGCTGGTGTTGATCTTACCCGTGCCAACGAAAAAGAACTGACCGCCTATCGACGTTACCATGTAGGTTTCGTCTTTCAGTTTTACAATCTCATTCCCAGTCTAACAGCTCTTGAAAATATAGCCGTGGTCACCGATATTGCAAAATCGCCGATGAAACCGGAAGATGCACTAAAAATGGTTAACTTGGGTGACCGTTTGCACCATTTCCCCGCACAGCTCTCTGGTGGCGAACAGCAGCGTGTTGCCATTGCCCGTGCAATTTCGAAAAATCCAGATGTGCTGTTATGCGATGAACCTACCGGCGCGCTCGATTCTAAAACAGGTGTTGTCGTACTCGAAGCGCTGCAGCGAGTTAACAAGGAGCTCGGCACCACTACCGCGGTGATAACCCACAATGCTGGTATCGCACAGATGGCGGATCGGGTCATCCACCTTGCCGATGGCCGTATTAGCCAGATCGATGTTAACGAAACTCGCCTTAAACCCAGTCAGCTTAGCTGGTGAGCCACAGGTAACCATGCAACGATGAAATCACTCAACATAAAACTGTGGCGGGAATTATGGGATATGCGTATGCAAGCGTTAGCTATCGCCATGGTTATTGTCAGCGGCGTCGGCATCTTTATCATGTCATTGAGTACGCTTGATTCTCTGTATGAGACTCGCGAAAGCTATTATCGTGACTACCACTTCGGCCATGTTTTTGCCTCACTAAAACGTGCACCACTGTCACTGGTGAAACGTATTGAAGAAATTCCTGGTGTCGATAAGGTCGAGACCCGCGTAGTCGCTTATGTGAACCTTGATGTAGAGGCATTTGAAGACCCAGTTAGCGGCCATATCCTGTCACTGCCTGATAACAGTCGTGGATTGCTTAACCAGATTTACCTGCGTGAAGGTCGTTTACCAGAGTCGGGTCGTGATAATGAAATTGTGCTAAGCGAAGAGTTTGTCCAGGCGCACAAGTTACGACTAGGCGACAAAATCAGCGCAACTATCAACGGTCGGCGCAAGGCACTCAGCATCGTCGGTACCGCACTTTCACCAGAATATATCTACCAGATAGCACCCGGTGCAATGTTCCCCGATCCCTTGCGCTACGGCATACTGTGGATTGCACGGCGACCGCTGGCCACGGCTTATGATATGGAAGGCGCGTTCAACAATATCACCTTAACGTTGAGTAGGGGTACCAATGAGCAAGGGGTGATTGACCGTCTCGATGATATCCTGAAAGACTACGGCGGCATCGGAGCTATTGGTCGTAAGGACCAGTTCTCTAACCGTTTTCTAACTGAAGAACTCAAACAGCAGCGTACCATTGCGACTATTTTCCCAGTGATTTTTTTTGGGGTTGCCGCTTTCTTGTTAAACGTGGTCATCAGTCGTCTCATCTACCTACAGCGTGAAGAGGTCGCTACACTGAAAGCATTCGGTTATAGCAATCTCGCCATCGGCATGCACTTCATCAAACTGGTTCTGCTAATCGTCAGCCTCGGCGTCATTATAGGAATCGGTGCAGGCATCTGGATGGGCAAGGGCATGAGTAATATTTACATGGTTATGTACAGCCTGCCTTATATGATTTACCTGTTAAAGCCCCAAGTTATTCTCGCCGCCATACTGATCAGTATGGCGGTCGCTGTAATGGGCACGATCAATGCGGTATACCGAGCAGCAAGGCTGCCGCCAGCACAGGCGATGCAGTCTGAACTGCCAACGAAATTTCATACCACACTGGTAGAACGTTTGGGGCTGAAACGCTGGCTGTCGCAACCCACGCGCATGATTCTGCGCCATGTTGAAAGGCGCCCTTTGAAGTCGCTGATGACCACACTTGGCATCGCCATGGCCTGTGGCATCATGATGGTCAGTGGTTTCCAAGAAGGTGCTATCAACTATATGATAGAGGTGCAGTACGGTATGAGCCAGAGGGAAGACATGATGGCTATTTATACTGAACCAACATCGAAGCGTTCTCTGTATTCATTGCAGAGCATTCAGGGAGTAGAGCATGTTGAAGGTTTTCGTGTGGTACCGGCAATACTGAAGTTTGAACACCATTTATACCGCACTGCTGTGCATGGGATTGAACCCAATGGCAGCCTGATGCGATTGCTAGATACTGATCTGAATATTATCGAGTTGCCGGAAGATGGCATCATTCTCACAGATTACTTGGCCGAACTACTACATATAAACACGGGTGACTTACTGACTATTGAAGTACAGGAAGGGCAGCGGTCGACGGTGCAGGTGGTAGTGGTTGGTACCGCTAAGCAATATCTGGGTGTCAACGGCTACATGCGTATAGATTCACTTAATGCGCTGTTAAAAGAAGGGCATGCACTTACTGGCGCATTGTTGAAAGTTGATGAGCGTTACCAGCGTGATATTTATGCCGAACTAAAGGAAATACCGCGAGTAGCCGGTGTGGTAGAGCATAAATCGGCGATCAAGTCGTTCTACGATACCATCGCTGAAACCATCCTGTTTTTTACTTTTATCACGACACTGCTCGGTTCCAGCATCGCTTTCGGTGTTATTTATAACACTATGCGCATTGCACTGTCAGAGCGTAATCGCGAACTGGCCAGCCTGCGCGTGCTGGGTTTTGAACGCAACGAAGTTGGCTATATATTGCTGGGCGAAATGGCGCTGTTTACATTCATTGCCATCCCTTTAGGCTTCCTCATTGGTTATGGCCTTTGTGCCTACATGGCATCACAGTTTGATTCCGATTTGTATCGAGTCCCACTGGTGCTGGGCATGAATGTATATGCTTTCTCAGCGCTGGTGGTTTTATTGTCATCAATAGCTTCTGCCATAATGATCTGGCGCAATTTGGCCGATCTCGATATGGTAGCCGTGCTCAAGAGTAAGGAGTAATAAATGAATATGCCATGGCAAAAAAATCCTGTTGTTACGTCAATCATTGGAGTTATTATCGTGCTGCTTATCTGGGGCTTTTGGCCTCAGCCGGTATTCGTTGAAGCCATTGCGGTGAAACGTGCACCGCTAATCATCACTATTGAAGAAGAAGGCCGCACTCGTGTAGTTGACCGTTATATAGTCTCCGCTCCGGTCGACGGTGTTGCTTGTCGTCAGCAACTCAACGTCGGTGACAATGTAACGCAGGGTCAAGTATTACTCGGTATCACTCCACTGGAATCACAGGTGCTTGATCCGCGCAGCCGTAGACAAAAAAAAGCGCAACTAGCCGCGGCAGAATCAGCACTGCATGCTGCTGAGCAGCAGGCTGAAGCAGCACATGCATCCGCAAAATTGGCAATTATCGAGCATGAACGACTTAAACCTTTGGTTAAGAAAGGCGTGATTTCAACTGATGCTTATGACAAGGCAGCCACTCTTGTAGAAACAACAGCAGCGAGTCAACGCTCTGCCAATTTCCAGATCGAAGTTGCACGTTATGAACTGCAGGCAGCAAAGACAGTGCTGGAATACACCACCGCAGACATATTGGAAGCGAAAGATGACCCTGCAGTACGCATACCCGTGGTATCTCCCATCGACGGAAAAGTGCTTAAAATCACACGTGAATGTGAAGGTCCAGTGCGCACTGGCGATACTCTGCTCGAAGTCGGTGACCCCTCTGTGCTGGAGATCGAAGTCGATGTGCTTTCGGCCGACGCAGTAAAAATAAAACCGGGTATGAAAGTATTGTTTGAGCGTTGGGGCGGAGAGCAACCTCTGGAAGGTTTGGTACGCATTATTGAACCGATTGGCTTCATGAAAGTTTCTGCTTTGGGTGTTGAAGAACAGCGAGTACTCGTTATTTCCAATTTCACATCACCGTCAAAGCAATGGCAGCGCTTGGGAGACGGTTACCGGGTAGAGGCGAGTTTCATTCTCTGGCATGAAGATGATGTGTTGCAGGTGCCAGCCAGTAGTCTGTTTCGGTATAAAGATGGCTGGGCGGTTTTTGTTGTTGAGAATCATCGTGCGAAAATGCGAGTGGTTGAGGTTGGGCAGCGTAATGGATTGGTTGCGCAGATAGTTGCTGGTGTTAATGAGGGTGAGGGGGTGGTTAATCATCCTAATGATGATGTCGAGGATGGCGTTAGAGTGAAGGGGAGGTTATAACGATAAATGTAAGCTAGGCTAGCCAGTTTTTAATGGCTAACTTTGACCAAAATGGAAAGGTGAGATCTATTTATTGCTATGTCTACTCTGCATAACAACGAGAATAATGAGTGTCTCTCGTATTCTGTCCAACAATAAATTGGCTAACAAGTATCTGAACAAAAACAGTTAAAAGTGAGTGAATTTATATACTCAAATCGACAATCAAAGGGTCAGAGGCCATTTGAACTATTTTTGTCCTAGGTACCTCAATATTTAAAACGTCTATATTTGCAGATAGGTAAATATGGTCAATACATACTTTGGGAAGTTTTCGATAAAAAGTTCCTACAGGTATATGATCTTTCATTGTGCTCTGCGCATCACGTAAATAATCATTTAGTTTTTTTCACACCTTTGAAGAAGGAAGGGCATTAAAATCGCCTCCAGTATAACGGGTTCCCTACATAAAACGTTTGCTAGCCACTTTGTACCTAGTAACATCTCAACTTGCTTCATCCGTTCACGTCGTTTTAATCCGAGGTGAGTATTGTTAGTTTCATGGAATGAATTATCAGTTAGCACAGAGAATAGTTTTTGTATTTTAGCTCCACGTAAAAACTTGACGCGATGCGTTTGAGTTTTTGTTTTTGTTTCATTATTCGCATGAACACCTGCAGAGCTATGACTAAATTTTTCATGACAGAGCTGACAACTTGCTCTAGCGTTTTGCCCGTTGTTTTTTGAAAGGATGTGACGCTATCCTGTTCATGATCTGAATAAATCCAGACATCGTAATCACGACGAGTAAGCCGATGGACTGCTTTCCATATACGGTGTATGGCATGATCAATTCCTTTCTATGTCCAGTGATCAAACCAAGAACAAGGATCTCTGCGATGAGCTTGTTCATCAAAGCCCAAAAAATTCAAATGGATAATAGGTAGCCCTCGGCTAATATCCATTTTGACACCCATGACGGTAAGTTTGCGCAATAGAATTGAAATGGCAATTCAGCTAGGAATAAATTTTAGCTCTTTGATAAAATCATGCCCTGCAATAACTCCGCGAAAATAATCGACTGTGGCAAGTACAAACTCTATGACGAGTAAAAAAGGGATACTAAAAATAGCATAAATATTAGTAAATAATAAAATAAGTAAAGTCAGTATTAGATCTCATAATGTTCTTTTATGATTTTTGTTTTATTACCCAATAAATGTATTGTTAGAGCAAAAATTAATTGAATTTTTACTGATCTTAATCAGCCGCATATTTATTATCAACCGGACCAAATTAGACTTAGTTTACTATTCCAATCAAATAATTCCTTAAATGCGAAATACCGCAAGCATGGATTGATGAAATGGTAAAAAATAAAATTTATTTGTCTTACTCATTAAACATCTCGTTTGTGAGCTGGATGTAAATATGTGCAAGTCAACTTTTAGAGGGGAAATAAAGAGATATTTTGTATAAGGTTCACTTGTCGTACATAAAATAAACACGAGTTCTTTTTTTTATCGCCACGATCCCTCTATTAAAGGTGCGTGTATTTTTCGATTAAACTCAAGCTCACAATAGCTATTCCCATTTCATTGATAACCCCCTAACTATTATCACATTTTTGAATTTTATATCGCTGTATTCAATAATAAGATCAGTCTGGTACTAGCGACCTTTGCAGTCCATCAGCGACTAAATCACTCAAAAAAATCTTTCCTGTTTCATTATGATGAACAACGTCTGAGTTTAATATGCCTGTTTGATAGGGAAAGATAACATTGCCATCTTCTTGTACACTGACATTATTGTTTTTAAGGTAGTTCAAAAAATGGGTTCGTGCGGGAACAAAAGTTACACCAGAACTCAAGGCAACTTCTTCTGCCGCCTTTTGATATTCATCAAGCTGAACGTCATAAAGATTAGAGCCATCGGGTTTTTCATTATAAGTGGTTGCTGCAACTAAAACGACTTTGATGTTGTTGGTTATACAGGCTTGAACGATTAAGTTGAGATAACTCTTATAGCTAGCCGTCGACGTATTGGGATTGTTATTTAAGACATCATTTATCCCAATATATATTATCGCCACATCAACATCGTCAGTCATTATCTGATCAGCAAAAGGCTCAGGCTCAGCTAAGCCACCGCCAGCAGCATAACTTCTAATTCCCTCCCACAACTCCTGAATATCAGCACCATTAATACCTCTATTTAATGATGTTGCTCCTTGTATTGACAATGCATCAACCAAAGATTGCTGCCAAACAATAACGTCGGTGTTCGAATCACCATAGAAGCCTATTCTCATGCCAGATGTTATGTAACTATCAATACCTGTTATTTGATTAATACCATCGAGGGTATATAAAGCAGTGCGCTCTGCTTGTGCCGCTGGTGATATATTATAAATTGGGTCGGTCTGTAAATTTTCCGGCTGTACGATAAAAGAATAAACAGGGCTCTCCAGTGATGTATCACTTAAGTTTGAAATGATTTTCCAGTTATACTCTTCTCCAAACGCCAAATACTCATAAGGAATTAGTTCAGTAGTACTTATGTTATAACTTGGAGTACTAGGTTGAGGTTGTGCTTCTTTCCACAGGTAAATATCATAATTTTCCACTCCAAGGCCATAGTTCCAGTGCAATGTTTGCCACGCTAATGCAGAAGCAGCTTTATCTATAGGATTGGTTGGAATTGCCGCAGTGTCTGTTGGTAAACCCGTACTATGTAATATAGGGTCACCAATATAACCATGAGCATTGTTAATAGTGCCTGTATTAGCGTCTGCAATAACCAGCGTGAGAAAAACATTGTCATCGGTTAGGTTAATATCGACGTCTTGTACTTCGGGGCTTCCTGACAAAAGTTCTCCATAGTGAACTTCTATGCCATCAAGTAGTACCCAGTAGTTTATTTTTGCCCCTGTGGCACTACCAAATCGAGCTGTAAATTTAGTTATGGCAGCGCCATTGTTATAACTCAGACGAATTTTGTCCAAGTTGTAAGTCAGTCCAACGGTGGCGTGCATATCAATAAAAGCATGATTGTCGGGGTCACCACTATAGTCTGGATTAGTGCCTAAATTATGAGATTGTAGGGATGGGTCACTATGACGATAAGGACCTTTACTGGGGATCCCATCATGTTGGGATATTCCCGTTTTGGCAGAGAAATCAAAGGTAATACCTGAGGTTGATACCACGGTTTCGCCATCCTTTTGAGGGACAAATGCACCGTCAACAATTCTATATCTAGCTGAAAAGTCTTGTTGATTTAAGGATACGACCACACTGGTGCCCGAACTTCCCGTGCCCGGAAAACTACCGTCTCCACCAGCCAATGCGTCAGCTAAGCTATATTGTAGCAAAATGGGAGCAGGGGCATCGCTATCGCTCGTAATATTCCAGCGCAGTTCGTCGACAAAAAATCTCAATAAATCGACTTCTGCAGCGTCGCTCCATATATGATAAATATTATCCCGACATTCCTGATAGGCAAACACATCTGAACGGGGTAATACCGTACCAATAGCTTGATAAAAGTTTGTAAGCCACGTTTCACCGCCCCATGTTTCGTATGAATGTATCATAAGACCAGACATTAGATCATTAATACTCTCATTGGCATTCCATGGCATGTACTCCTGTCGCCAACCATAGTCGAAATTGTAAGTTGAGTTACTCTTGTAGGTTTCAAAATTTGCTACCATACGGTCTCTAAACCACATTGAATCTTGGCCAAAATATTCAAGTTCAACATCTAACATGTCTGACATCATAACTGCCATGGCGTTATTCATACCAACAGTCCACCATCCCCAGTTCATGGGGTCATCATCCATTGCCCAGTCGAATGATTCATTAAAGTAGGGAGGCCAAAAGTTACGATTAGATTCATAAAAAAACACTTGATGGTAGCGTTCTTGCCCACTCAACAAGATATCGTACTGTTCATCAAAAAAACCTCGGCCAACCGAAATCCCCCGCACCCCGTGATTAGCAAGCCCTCCGGCCCCACAATTATCTAACGGAATTTGAATGGTAATGTGTTCTTGCCATGGCGTGTCTAAAGGGAGGTTTGTTAACCCCGTAATTGATTCATATTTGTAATACAGTCGATGAAAAAATTCAACCATTCGTGTCATAGTTGCATGATCAAATGCCAATGCATCGTTACCTTCAATGACAATAGCAATAGAGTCATCAAACCAAGCAACGGCTTCGGTATTTGATGAACACCAAAAGTTATAATTAGTCGTAATGGCTTGAACATTAGGTGTTGTAATAATTGGATTTACAGTAATATTAACGGAATCAGATGATGTCAAATCTTCATTGTCGGTGACTGTCAATTCAAACGTAAATACTTCGTCGGAGGTAACATTAGGCGCGGTAAAACTAGTGCTGATATTGCTAGTATTAGTCAATGTTACGGTGGTTCCGCTGGTTTGACTCCAAGCATAACTGGCAATGCTTCCATCAGTATCACTGGCTGTTCCAGCTAAAGTAACACTGGTTTGTTCATCAACTAGCTGGTCAACCCCCGCGTTGACTAATGGCGATGTATTCATTATCTTCGGTATTACAGTATTGGTTGGTTCTCCACCACCTCCACAAGAAAACACTGATGTTAAACAAAAACAAAGTACTAAATATTTAAACAAAATTAGCTGCCTTTTTAAGAATCATCTATTACGTTTGTAAACATCTAGTATAGGTAAGTTTCATGTTTCTGTTCATTTAGTTATTAACGGTTAAATTCATTGAGTTATTTGTTATTTATTTTCAACCTTTTGCCATTAGCGGTTAGTCACGAAATAAAGACTATATTTTGACAAAAGAGATTTTAGAGTACATGTATTGGATATCGTAAATTACTGAGTCTTTAATTTTATTGTAAATAATCAGAGTGCTCTCAATATGCGTATGATAAAATTCGTATATATCTAAGTTTATCTTAAAGAGTTTACCCCAGTGCCGACTGAAAAATTATTAGCACTCATCATGTCATTTCTAAAATGCGAAAAACCGAAAGCATGGATTGATGAAGCGGTAAAAAAAGAAAATTTATCTGTTTTACTCATTGGACACCTCGTTTGTGAACTAAATGTAAATATTTGCAAGTAAGGTTTGTAACAACAATATCAAAAAGGACTTTATTGCATGTTGTTTACTTTGAGCGCCAATTATTGAAATTGGCTTAAGGTTTATTCAATATATTTTCTAAAACATCACTTCTACCAAGGTGTTTATCACATAGGTAGAAGCTAAGATAAATTACCTAATAGAGGTACAACCGTTAAATCCTTTCATACTCCATATTTCTTTTCGCCAAAACGGCAATGATCCAAAATCTCCATGTTTTTCAGGCTCAGTCATCAATATCTTATCTTGATCAGGTTTAACACTGTTAAAAGATTTAAACGTTATACAGGAATCAATCTCTCTAAACTCATCTAATATCGTAGACAATGACGACTGGATGTTATTCTCGGAGCCAAATGTTCTTTTCAAATGATGTTCAGGCATATCATGGTATTTATCAATAGATACTAATAATGACCCTGATGGTGCAAGGCCGTATGCATATGATTCAGCAATTTCAGCCACTCGATTTAAGGTCAAGTTATAGAACGGAATGTTGCTCTTTTTGTTTTTTAATACTGGTTTCAATGCACTTAAGGTTTCTTCAATATTTGCAGCAGCAGCCATATACACAATAGTTGACAGTATATTTGAACTAATCCAATCCTCTTGATATTTATTTAATAGATTATTAATAGCAATTGTACCCATGCTATGACCAACCAATGTCAACTCAATATTGAGCCCCGGATTTTTACTTGCAAATATAAATAATTTTTCAAAAAATAAACCTGCATGCTGACCTGAATCACCAATTTTATTGTCTAATTGCTTAGTATTTGGTTCAACACTTTGGAATCGTCTATCATAAAGACCTGAAGGGTAAAACATATTGCGAGCTCTTCGCTTCATTACATCCCAAGATTGGGAAGCGATAACACCATTCCATACAGAACCTATTACGTATCTTATTGGTAGTACTACAGTATGACCAATTCCCGTGCTCCATTGATCCCAGTTACCACGAGAATATTGACTTCTATTGACTAATATATTATTTGAGTTAGCAGTAAAAGATATATGTTCCTCACTCGGTTGTAACGTTTCAACTCCTGTATGAGTTTTATATTGTTCAAATGCGTCAACCCAAATACTAGACAAAAGGCTTGATGCGATTCCTGATGCTACCCTGTCTTTTTCATTAGTAGCTTGGTAGTACATTGTTGAAGGAAGCTTCCCTACACTCGTAACCAGGTCTTCAAATAAAATAAAAGGTGTTGAAAATAGTCCTACTGCAAAATTAGTGTTTCGTCCTTCTCTAATATTAAAAAGGTGTTCACTATAAGTACCGGGAGCATTTGAGGGCCAAGAAACATAAATAGGATAGTGCCAATCAGCTTTTTCCTTTTCGATTTTATCAAGTGTATCTTCCATACGCTTATCGGTTGCATCCATAGTATTAAGACCACCATGAAAATAGATAAGTAATTTAATTGGGGTATCTAATGAAAGATAATTTGAAGGTAAGCTTGATAGGTTATGTGTCTCTTTTTTGTAATGTTGTTTGATAGCCTTTCTACATGAGTCTTCTTCAATATTTTTATTATTTTGTTTACTACAGGAAAGAACTAACGCTTCGATAAACATAGTGTCAATCATGTTAGTAGCGTTGTCATTTAAAAGTGGTTTTGCTGTTGTTTTTTTATGTGATGACGCTAGTGCGATGTCATTCTGAATAAGATAACCATGTCGATTTACTCTTAAAACATGCTCTTGAATGTCTTTTTCATAAGTGTTGGTATGAGGGCTATAGGAGCACCCTGTAAGTCCTAAAAATCCAAATATAAACATATAAAACGGTAAACAGTTAAATTTCTTCATAACAAATCCTTTTGCATTAACCAAATATATTTGAGTATAGAAATAATATAAAAACTATCAACGTTGATTTGAACAAATTCTACTTTATCATTGTCAATCAATTTAAATAAACCTTATGGAATTTACCAATCCCTTTATAGGCGTTTTTACGTTTATTTACCTTCTGTGATTGATATGACCCTAGCGTTAAATCTTAAGCTAGTATCGTCTGAGTTATCATTACAAAAATTAATCCAATCGTGTAATTAAATATTATTGGCTTATGTCTCTTTCGTGGTAATAGTAATCTTTAAATCAGAGCATTCGATCTCGAATATTAACGAGTATTTACTTTTCTTATAAATAATCACGGTACTCTCAATATGCGTATGATAAAATTCACTCATATCTAAAGTTTATTGTTAAGAATTAGCGCTAATGTCGACTCAAGAATTATTATCTCCTATTTTATCATTCCTTAAATGTGAAACGCCGCAAGCATGGATTGATGAAGCGGTAAAAAAAGAAAATTTATCTGTTTTACTCATTGATCACCTCGTTTGTGAGCTAAAAGCTGCGCAGTCGGCAATGTTTTTGATCCGAAAATATGCCGTAGATAAAGAAAGTGGGGATGCTCTATTAGCTTGGCTACAGCCTTTTGAGCAATTAATTTATAAAAGACAAGGCGATTGGCGCTCGTTACCTTCAAAAAACAAGTTAACTAAAGCAATATTACCCAAGTCAGGTTCAGCTCACGGACAAGGCCTTATTGACAAAATGGTCTTATTGATAAAAGAAGAGTTACATCACTTTTATCAAGTACTAGAAATAATGGATGAATACGGTGTTGAATATCAAAGTATTACGCCATGTCGGTATGCGAAAGGTATGTTGAGGCATGTAAAGTCTTTTGAACCTGATGCGATGGTAGATAAGTTAATTATAGGGGCTTTTATTGAGGCAAGATCATGTGAACGTTTTGCTAAAATAGCACCACATGTTGATAAACGTCTTGGCGATTTTTATATCTCTTTATTGCGCTCTGAAGCTAGGCACTACCAAGACTATTTATCATTAGCGACAGAGATAGCCGGAAAAGACATTTCTGAACGAGTAAAGTACTTTGCCGATACTGAAGCAGCATTAATTATTAGCCCTGACGAAGACTTCAAGTTTCACAGTGGCTTACCAACAAAAACTGTTTAATTTTAGTAAGCATTTTCTGGCTGTTGTGTGGCAATCATACTCGCCATAACACAACAATTACGTCCTGAATTTTTAGCTTTATATAACGCTTGGTCTGCATTATTAAATAATGTCGACCAAGTCATGTTACTTTGCAGTTCAGCAACGCCAATAGATACTGTTATTGGCGGCAGTTGCGTATTACTTTGCCGTTGGACTAACTTTAATGTTGAAATAGCTAGACGAATTTTTTCAGCCATTGAATGGGCAAATTGTTGAGATTTGTTTGATAGAACCACTATAAATTCTTCACCACCGTAGCGTACAGGAATATCATCTGATGCTGCATGCTCTTTGATAATGTTAGCAACAAGTTGAATCACTTTATCACCAACACTGTGTCCGAAAGCATCATTCACTTTTTTGAAGTGATCTATATCGATAACTAAAGACGAATGAGTCTGACTCAATGATAGCGCTTGTAACCTTTTTTCACACCCACGGCGATTTAATAATCCGGTTAACGTATCAATTAAGGCTTCTTGACGAGATTCTTCTAATTTTTGTTTTAGCTGTGATACTTCTTGAGAAGCCTTATAAAGTTCGGTAGATAAAGACTTATGTTGAACTTGTGACTGGCCTATAGCGTTGAGCAAAAAGGTTGTAATATTTTGCAGTGGTTTATACTCACCTAATTGGCCAAGTGCTTTACCTATTTTATTTAGGTGACTTATCGCGGCTTTTTCACTTGAAACCTGATGGTCAAGTTGCGCTAAAGTACTACTTAATGTTTGACCAAAAGGCGTGAATATTTTATCTTCAATTTGTTGAGTATTTGATAAATACTCAACAAACAATGAATCAAGGAAAATAGTATCTAAGGATTTATAGGCAGCTAATTGCAGATCTATTTTATTATTGAGAGATAAATTTTCTTTCGTGAAATAACAATATGCCACAGCGTAATGACTAGGTGTAGGAGCAACACTATGAAAAAGCATGAATTTTTTTGCTTCTTCAGAAATGATCATGGCTTGATGAAAGTCTTCCTGCATAATACGTCCTTTTATTATTTTTTTACATAGTAGCAGTTAACTAAAAGTAAACTCAATGTAAAAGCATATCGGAAAGGTGGTTTTATAAACTTTTATTGTCCAACCTATAACTTATTTATATAAGTATCATTTAATTTATAAATAAGATGATTTTTTAGTCAGTTTTAAAAGCTTGTGAAAGTAACTCTATACTATTTTCGGTTACCTTTAACCAAGCACCTTGTTCATACCAGTCGCCGAGTACAATACGTTGAGCGGGAGCATTATTTGCTTGTATATTGTGAATGTTCGGACGATGGGTATGTCCGTGGATCATTAACTGACTCTTATATAACTCAAGTGCGTTTATAACTTCAGTTTCGGTAACGTCCATTATTTCTTGTGATTTCATTGCCGTAGCACTGGCACTTTTTATGCGGTAGTTCTCTGCAATTTTTCGGCGTACAAACAAAGGTAAGTTTTTGATGATGGTTTGCCACCACCATGAACGTGATTTTTTTCTAAAGGCTTGATAAGCAATATCACGCGTACATAAGGTATCGCCGTGCATAATAACAACAGGTTTACCGTATAAATTAATAAGGTCTATTTCAGGTAGTAACTGCATACCACAGGCTTTAGCATATTTTTTACCAAGTAAAAAATCGCGATTACCATGAATATAGTAAATACGGGTGCCTAGCTTACTTAATGTTTTTAAGGCGTTGGAAACGTCTATAACAAAAGGATTTGTATCATCATCGCCAATCCAGTATTCAAATAAGTCACCTAATATATAAAGCGTTTCGGCTTTAGGAGCATCATTTTTAAGGAATAACAAAAAACAGGCCGTGATATCAGGCCTATTTTGAGCTAAATGTAAGTCGGCAATAAAATAGGTTACCGACTCTTTCAATGCTGTACTGGTCACTGAATGAAATTAATCAATAATCGCAGATTCAATGATGATTTCTTCTTTTGGCACATCGTCGTGACCGTGTAAACGGCCAGTATCAACTAATGTCATTTTATCAACAATGTCCATGCCTTCAACAACTTCAGCAAAAACACAGTAACCCCAACCTTGTACCGTTTCGCTTTTAAAATCTAAAAAGTCGTTGTCACTTAAGTTAATAAAAAATTGTGCAGAAGCTGAATGTGGCTCTTGTGTTCTTGCCATCGCTAAAGTGCCACGCTTATTGCTTAAGCCATTGTTCGCTTCGTTGGTAATAGTTTCGCGAGAATCTTTTTCTTCTAAACCTGAAGAAAAACCACCACCTTGTGCCATAAAACCTTTAATAACACGGTGAAAAATAGTGCCATTATAAAAGCCGTCTTCAACATATTGTTGAAAGTTTTTTGCCGTAAGGGGTGCTTTATCAACGTTTAATTCAATTTTGATATCGCCTAAATTTGTTTTTAAAGTGATCATTTTATTTACTCTTCAATTTCGATGGGCGAATTGTAAACGAAAGCACAGAACTGTAAAGAAAACTTATGGATATTCTCATGTTAAATAATGACCCTAGCGCTTTGTTCGGGTACAATTATCGAAAAATCGTTGATTTTTTATTAATGAATAATACCTTATATTTTAATCGTAAACGGAGCCAGAAAATCTATGTTACAGATATACAATACATTAACCCGTCAGAAGGAAGTTTTTACCCCAATTGAAGCAGGTAAAGTGGGTTTGTATGTATGTGGTTGTACTGTTTACGATTTATGCCATATCGGTCATGGTCGAACCTATATTAGCTTTGATAATATCGCTAGATATTTACGATTTACTGGTTATGACGTAAATTATGTTCGTAACATCACTGATGTTGAAGACAAAATAATTAAACGTGCACAAGAAAATAACGAAACGCCCGATCAGCTTACCGAGCGAACTATTGCATTGATGCATGAAGATTTTGACGCATTGAATATACAGCGACCGGATCTCGAGCCAAGAGTGACTACTCACATGGACGAGATTATTGCCATGATAGTTACCCTTGTAGAAAAAGATCATGCTTACGTTGCAGGTAGTGGCGATGTGTTATTTGCTGTTTCTAGTTATGAAGATTATGGCAAACTTAGTGGCCAAAATTTAGAGCAATTACAAGCAGGCTCTCGTGTTGAAGTTGATGAAAGTAAAAAGTCACCATTGGATTTTGTTTTATGGAAGTCGGCTAAACCGGGTGAGCCAAGTTGGGAATCACCATGGGGAGCAGGGCGCCCTGGTTGGCATATCGAATGTTCTGCTATGAGTGCGAAAGAGCTAGGTCGTCACTTCGATATTCATGGTGGTGGTTCAGATTTACAGTTTCCACATCATGAAAATGAAGTAGCACAAAGTTGCTGTGCACTTGATACGCCTTATGTTAACTATTGGATCCATACCGGTATGGTGCAAGTTGACCAAGAAAAAATGTCAAAGTCACTTAATAACTTTTTCACTATTCGTGATGTGTTAACACAGTATGATTCAGAAACCGTAAGGTTCTTTTTAACATCAGGACATTACCGTAGTCAGTTGAATTACTCTACTGATAATCTAGACCAAGCTCGTTCTGGCTTAGAGCGTATATATACTGCTTTGCGTGATGTTGATGTACTTGCTGATTTTTCTTTAGATAAGAACGATGTTTATGTTAGCGAATTTATTAAAGTCATGAATGACGACTTTAATACGCCACAAGCTTTAGCGGTATTATTTGATTTAGCCAAAGAGTTAAATGTTGCTAAAAATACCGATAGCGACAGAGCCTCTTATTTAGCTACAACACTCAAAGGGTTAGGTGAATTAATTGGTTTATTACAATTATCTCCAGCAAGCTTTTTACAAGGTGAAGGTGACAACGATGAAGTTGCTGAAGTTGAAGCGTTAATTAAGCAACGTAATGATGCCAGAGTAAGTAAAAACTGGGCATCAGCAGATGAAGCTCGCGATAAGTTAGCGGCGATGAATATTATTGTTGAAGACAGCGCAGGCAAAACAACTTGGCGTAAAGGCTAATCAAAAGTTATTAATACTTGCTGCGAGTAACTCAAAACCTCATTTACAAACTTGTAACTGAGGTTTTTTAGTTTTGTGAGAGTCGTTTTATCTAGGTGAGGAGATTGTTGAGTCAGAAGTAGGAGACGTTAGAATAGGGTTACTTGTGGACGGCTGTCCAACGCGCAATTATTTTAGCTATTTCACCATTTTTTTCTAGTGTGGTGATGGCTACATTAATACGATTAAGTGTTTCAATGGTACACGACTGGCGACTTATCATGATATGAATAGTATCTTGATATATTTCCAAGGGATGTATTTCAAATTCATCTTGCAATGAATACTTCTCAGAAAATGCTTTCATCGTCACCGGATCGACCAAAACCCCGTCAATATGACCTTTTAATAATAGCGCCACATTTTGTTCTAGGTCGATAACGTGATTAATTTGTGAATAAAAGGCTTTTGTTGTAATTAGTTTTTGATATTCTTTACCGTAATAATAGCCACCCTCAACACCAATCATATAATTAGCACTAGAAAGGTCGCTTAATTTTTTTAGCTTTATTTTCTGAACCGTTCCTTTTTTAACAAAAAGGTTAACTTTCTCAAACCTGTAAGGCTTAGAAAAATATGCAGTTTCTTCGCGTTCAGTTGAATGCGATGCACCCATGGCCATATCTATTCTACCGGTTTTTATATATTGTAAATGTCTTTTCCAAGGGAGTTCTGTGAATGTTACTTTAAGGTCGGACTCTTTAATAATTGCATTAAAAATATCGAAATCTAAACCCACAAGTTTTTGTTGCTTATTATGATACTGGTATGGATACCATAGCTCCCAGCCTACCGCATAATCTCTTGACAGGGCTTCATTAGCTGAACCATTAAAAGTTAATACAAGAGCAAAAATTAAATATTTCTTCATATATCATCTCCTTGGTTCAATACTTTTATTTATGTATTAGTGAGGGGGGGTACTCTAAATGCTACCGCTGAATTTGTCGATTAAAGCTTTATAGGATTAGCTAGAGTGGCTTTTGTTGTTTTGAACCTATTAAACACTTCTCATCTATTATCTTCTTACCTTGGTATAAGCCTTATTTAAAGGTAAAAAAAGTAAATCAGTCTAACTTATATTAAGTGTAATCGTGTTATTTGTGTTTAGCTATTTTTATTGAAAGTAATAGGTGTTGATGATTAAGAACTGAAAAGTAATGATGTTGCATATGCAGCATCGTTGCTTTATATTAATGTTTATAGATCAATACTCGGAGAGCGTTATGGCGTTAGTTGCCCCACTTGCTACAGATGAAAATGAAGAAGTTTCTGAACTTGCCCGTTTCTTTAATGAAACATTAGGGTTTTGCCCAAATAGTGTGTTGACGATGCAACGACGCCCAGCTATTGCTAAGGCTTTTATAAATTTGAATATGGCTGTTATGGCAAATGAAGGCACAGTAACGGCTGAGCAAAAACGCTTAATAGGTTATATAACAAGTGCTAACACAGGCTGTCGCTATTGCGAAGCTCATACTATCTTAGCTGCTGAACGTTATGGAGGCACTGATGAACGACTCGCTAATATTTGGTCTTTTAGAGAAAGTGATCGCTATAGTGCGGGTGAAAAGGCAGCTTTTGAATTTGCACTCGCCGCTTCAAGTGTACCAAATGCTGTTGACGATAATATTTCCACTGAATTACATAAATATTGGGATGATGGAGAAATTGTAGAAATACTGGGTGTTATTTCCTTATTTGGCTATTTGAATCGTTGGAATGACTCGATGGGAACTACCATGGAAGCAGGTGCTGTTAACGCTGGCGAACGATTACTGTCAGAGTCAACTTGGACTCGAGGTAAGCATAAATAAAGGTATCAATTAAAAAACCAACAAACGATATGTTATTGGTTTTCAATTAAAAATTGTCCTAATCGACGGGTATTTATTTTATGCTTTTGGCGTTGTATCTGTCTTTTTCTATGTGTGCTTTGCACTTGTCGTCTAATGCGATTGTTCATTATTACTTCTCATTAATTATTGAAATCCTGTCACACAGGTTTATTGTTCCAGACTAATTCTAAATACGTACATACACGTAAATAAGTTCAGAATTACCCTACCAGATTTAAGTATCCTTGCACAATATGTCATTTTGATGACAATCAACAATTATGAGTACACTGATGGGTTTTCAAAAGAACGCCGGCCAAATAAAGGCAAGCGCTATTGTGTGATGATAACTATTTTATCTTCAACAGGTTGAGGGAGAGCATTTTCTTTTGACTTATTGTCCATCCAAGTCAACGTGTCGTAATAACGTCTTATGTTTTCAACATAGTTTACGGCTTCATCACCGCGAGCATAACCATACTTGGTTGGTTTGTAGTATTTTTTCTGTTTAAGTAAAGGTAAACGATCTTTAACCTCTACCCAGCGATCTGGGTCTCCACCTTGTTTTTCTGTTATCTTTCGCGCGTCATTTAAATGGCCTAAGCCAATGTTATATGAGGCGAGCGCAAACCATAATCTGTCAGGTGAAGGGACTCTGTCAGGCATTCTATCGATCATTTGTTTAAAGTATTTGGCGCCACCACGAATGCTCTGCTCAGCATCTAAACGACTTTTAATCCCCATTTGTTTTGCGGTTGGCAAGGTTAGCATCATCATGCCGCGTACACCTGTATAAGAACGCGCATGTGGTTCCCAGTGAGATTCTTGATAACTAATAGCAGCGAGTAACCGCCAATCAAGTTCCTGACTATATTTCTCAAATAATGGCTGATACTGAGGCAGTTTACCTTCAACAGCTTTAATAAACATACGAGTGTCAACATAGTTGAATTCTTCAACATGACCGTAGTATTTGTCATTGAGGGCTAATAATGTTCCGTCGTGATGAACTCTGCCAAAAAACTCCACAAGGCTGGCATAAATTGACTGGTCATTATTTTTTTTAACAGCCCAAGCTAAAGGCTGAGGTTTTTTAATGGTAAAGCCAATACTGATTTCAGGATAATAGCGGCGATTAACCGCAAGGGTATTACTGTCGATAACGGTGTAGTCAATTTCATCTGATAATACTTTCAGTAATAGTTCTTCGCTATCAAATTCATCACTCACTTGCCAAGCTAACTCTTGGTTGCTGTTTTTTAATTGAATGAGGTTTTCTTCATGACTCGAATGAGCCATGATGAGTAAGTTACCTGTTAAGTCTTCAATATCACGAGGTCTAATGTTTCCTTGCTTAAACACCAGTTTCTGGCTGATATTGTCGTAGCTTGGCGAGAAATCATATTGTTGACGCCTTTTTTCGGTAACGGCTAAACCCGCGGCTAGAATATCTACTTGGCCACTGTTTAATTTGTCAAAAAGCTCTTCAAGGCTGTAACTAGGGACTACTTTTAAGTCAACACCTAATGAGTCAGCATAATTTTTAACTAACTCATACTCAAAACCCGCAGCATCTTCAGCTTCTAAGTAATAACTGGTTAAGCCGTAAATAGTTCCGACGTTAATATAGCCACGCTCAATGATGCGCTGTAAACTGGCATTTTTTTCTGTGGGCTGGCAGCCAAATAGTAAAAAAGTACTCAAGAATAATATGCTTACAAACTTGCTGATTTTTTTAACTATTTTAAAATTTAAGTTAATCATATAGGGTTATTGTGGCGTGATTCCTTCTTTATTCAAAGCACTTTTTATCAATAATGAAGATTAACTTTTTAAGTTAATCTTTTAACGCTTATCAAAACCCTTTATATCTATTATAATATGCGCGATTTTTCTTCCATTATTTTAACTGCGAAAACGCAACTAAAATAAAACTAAACTGGTGATTACGTTTATGACGATGTTGATGAAAACCCTTCGCGGCGCTCCGGCACTTTCAGACTTTAGAGTTAAAAAATTATTAGCTCAATGTGCTGAATTAAAACTTCCTATAACAGATATTTATGCTGAATTTACGCACTTTGTGCATATTTCAGCTGATCTTAACGACGAAGAGTTTCAAGTTTTACAGCAACTTCTTAAGTATGGACCAAACATTGAAGAACACGAACCGGTAGGTCAATTCTTATTAGTCACTCCGCGTCCTGGCACTATTTCTCCTTGGTCTTCAAAATCAACCGACATCGCTCATAACTGTGGGTTAACTAAAGTTAACCGTTTAGAACGTGGTATCGCTTATTACATTTCTGGTGAATCTTTAAATGAGCAACAGCAAGCTCAGCTTGATCATTTGATTTCAGATCGCATGATGGAAGTTATATTTACCGAAATGGCACAAGCAACGTCACTTTTTGCAACCGCAGAGCCAGGTGAATTAACAGCCATTGATATTGAAAAGGGTGGAAAAAATGCCTTAGTTAAGGCGAACATAGAGTTAGGTTTAGCTTTAGCGGAAGACGAAGTAAATTACTTATTTGAAAATTTCACCAAATTAGGTCGCAACCCTCACGACATCGAACTTTACATGTTCGCGCAAGCAAACTCAGAGCATTGTCGTCATAAAATATTTAATGCTGACTGGACCATAGATGGTGTTAAACAGCCAAAATCATTATTTAAAATGATCCGTAATACCCATGAAATTAATCCTGACTTTGTTTTAAGTGCTTACAAAGATAATGCAGCAGTTATGGTCGGCAACAAGGGCGGACGTTTTTTCCCCAATCCTCAAACGAATGTTTACGGTTACCACCATGAAGACATTCAAATCTTAATGAAGGTTGAAACACACAATCATCCCACCGCTATTTCTCCATACCCTGGCGCAGCGACAGGCTCAGGTGGTGAAATTCGCGACGAGGGCGCAACAGGTATTGGCTCTAAACCCAAAGCAGGTTTAGTCGGTTTTTCAGTATCCAACTTACGTATTCCTAATTTCGAACAGCCATGGGAAACTGATTTTGGTAAGCCAGGTCGAATCGTTTCAGCGCTTGATATTATGATGGAAGGCCCTTTAGGTGGCGCGGCTTTTAACAATGAATTTGGTCGTCCAGCAATTCTAGGTTATTTCCGTACTTACGAAGAAGAAGTTAACTCGTTTAACGGTGTTGAAGTACGTGGTTATCACAAGCCTATTATGCTTGCTGGTGGCTTAGGTAATATTCGTGATGAACATGTACAAAAACGTGAAATTATCGTTGGCGCTAATTTAATCGCACTTGGCGGTCCCGCCATGAATATTGGTTTAGGTGGTGGAGCCGCATCATCAATGGCCTCTGGTCAATCTGCCGAGAATTTAGATTTTGCTTCTGTGCAACGTGAAAACCCTGAAATGGAGCGTCGTTGTCAAGAAGTTATCGATAAGTGTTGGCAGTTGGGAGAAGAGAATCCAATCGCTTTCATTCATGATGTCGGTGCTGGCGGTTTATCAAATGCTTTCCCTGAGTTAGTTGCTGATGGCGGCCGTGGTGGTGTTTTTGAACTTCGCAATGTTCCAAATGATGAACGCAGTATGGCACCTCATGAAATTTGGTGTAACGAATCTCAAGAACGTTATGTTATTGCCGTATCAGACAAAAATTTAGCGACCTTTGAACAAATATGTCACCGTGAACGCGCCCCATTTTCTGTTGTTGGTCGTGCGACAGAAGAAGCACATTTAACTGTGACTGATGCTCATTTTACCGGTAATGATAAATTAGCTACACCCATTGATTTACCACTTGATGTTTTATTAGGCAAAACACCTAAAATATTTAAAGATGTATTAACGGCAAAAGCTGGTGGAGATGAATTTTCTTTAACGGATATCACCTTAGCTGATGCTGCTGACCGTATTTTGTCGTTACCGACAGTTGCAGAAAAAACCTTTCTTATTACCATTGGCGATCGCTCGGTAACGGGTATGGTTAATCGCGACCAAATGGTTGGTCCTTGGCAAGTGCCTGTTGCCGATTGTGGTGTTACCGCTTCTGCGCTTGACTCTTATCACGGCGAAGCCATGTCTTTGGGTGAGCGCACTCCAGTGGCTTTATTAAACTTTGGCGCTTCTGCTCGTTTAGCGGTCGCTGAGTCACTAACTAATATTGCCGGTACAGATATTGGCGATTTAAACCGGATCAAATTGTCTGCGAATTGGATGTCGCCAGCAGGACATCCGGGTGAAGATGCAGGTTTATACGAAGCCGTTAAAGCGATTGGCGAAGAGCTTTGTCCAGCATTGGGGTTAACTATCCCAGTGGGTAAAGATTCAATGTCGATGAAAACTAAGTGGGAAGATAAGGGCGAAGAAAAATCAGTCACATCTCCTATGTCATTAATTATCACCGCTTTTGGTGTTGTTGAAGATATTCGTAAAACGGTTACGCCTGAATTAAGAATAGACCAAGGCGACACTCGACTTGTTGCTATTGATTTATCAAAAGGTAAAAAGCGCTTAGGTGGCTCATGTTTAGCACAGGTTTATAAGCACTTAGGTAAAGAAACACCCGATGTAGATTGTCCTGAAACCTTAAAAGGCTTCTTTAATGCCATGCAAACATTGGTTCGTGATGAAAAGCTTATTGCTTATCACGATATATCTGATGGCGGATTATTCACCACTGTCGTTGAAATGGCTTTTGCTGGTCATACCGGTGTAGATATTGATTTAACAGCATTAAACTCAGTCTCAGGTAATGACATTGACGTATTATTTAATGAAGAGCTTGGCGCTGTTATTCAAATTCGTGAAAGTGATGTTGCTGCAATAGACGCAATTTTAGCTGAACATGGTATTGCAGATTGTTGCACTGATATTGGTCGTATTAATAACGAAGATACACTCCGATTTAGCCGTGATGGTAAGGTAGTACTTGAAAATTCTCGTACTTATTATCGTACTGTGTGGGCGCAAACCACCTATAGAATGCAGTCACTGCGTGATAACCCTGAATGTGCTCAACAAGAGCATGACGTTAAATATGATACTGAAGACCCAGGATTACATGCTGAGCTTACTTTTGATATCAATGAAGATATTGTCGCTCAGTTAATTGCACAAGATGCACTTAAAGGTTCTAACCCCAAAATTGCAATATTGCGTGAGCAGGGCGTAAACTCTCATGTTGAAATGGCGGCCGCTTTTGACCGAGCTGGCTTTATTGCTGTTGACGTACATATGTCTGATATTTTATCTGGCCGAGCTAATTTAGCTGACTTTAACGGTTTAGTCGCTTGTGGTGGTTTCTCTTACGGAGACGTATTAGGTGCTGGCGAAGGTTGGGCAAAATCAATATTATTTAACAAAGATGCTAAAGCCATGTTCAAAGCTTTCTTTGAACGCCAAGACACCTTCACTTTAGGTGTTTGTAATGGTTGTCAGATGTTATCTAATCTGAAAGAAATTATACCTGGCGCTCAAGCGTGGCCACATTTTGTACAAAATAAATCTGAACGTTTTGAAGCGCGTTTCTCATTAGTTGAAATACAAGAAAGTCCGTCAGTATTATTTAAAGGTATGGCAGGTTCTCGTATGCCTATTGCTGTTTCTCACGGTGAAGGTCATGCAGAATTTAGTTCAGAAGATGCTATTGGTGCTGTTAATGATTCAGGTACTGTTTCAATGCGTTATGTTGATAACTATGGTCAAATCACTGAAACTTACCCTGCTAACCCTAATGGCTCGCCTGACGGTATTACGGCGCTAACAACAACCGATGGCCGCGTTACTATTATGATGCCGCATCCTGAACGTGTTTTTAGAACGGTTGCTAACTCATGGCATCCAGACGAATGGCAAGAAGATTCTCCTTGGGTACGCATGTTCCGTAATGCGCGTGCGTTTATCGGCTAATTAGCCATAGGCCTACCTTGTTTAAAAAAGACGCTTCGGCGTCTTTTTTGATCGCGAGTAAAAGTAATATCTGTAAAGTGTATGAAGTTAATGTTTATATTTTATATAACACTGTAAAGATATTGCACTTGCAATATCTTTACAGTGTTATATCCTGCTCTTTATGAGTAGTAAATATACAGGATAAAATGCGATGCAAGATCATGACTCAAGCCCTTTGAGCGATTACATTGAGTACCCACAAGACGAAATGCTATTACGCTCGAAAAACTTCTATTTAGATATAAAGCGCCGACACAGTATTCGTAGCTTTAGCGATCGCCCTGTGCCTAAAGAGATTATAGAAAATTGTATTAAAGCTGCTGCAACTGCGCCAAGCGGCGCTAATCACCAACCTTGGCACTTTGTCGCCGTACATAGCCGCGATATAAAAAAGCAAATTAGAGAACATGCTGAATTTCATGAGCGAGGATTTTATGAAGGTCGAGCAGGTGAAGAGTGGTTAGGCGCTTTAAAAGCATTAGGCACTGACGCTAATAAGCCATATTTAGAGCATGCCCCATGGCTGATTGCTATTTTTAGCCAAAAGAAAGGCGGAATTAGTACAGAAGATAAAAATACTAATTATTATGTGCATGAATCAGTGGGTATAGCGACAGGGTTTTTAATTAATGCGCTACATACCTCTGGGCTTGTAACACTAACGCATACTCCAAAGCCGATGTCTTTTTTAAGTAAAGTCTGTGGAAGGCCAGAGAATGATCGGGCTTACATGTTACTTATTACCGGCTATCCAAACGAAGATGCAACAGTACCTCATCATGCACAAATTAAAAAACCACTCGATGAAATTGCTACTTTTTTGTAGAACCCTCCAATAACAATGCTATCTTTAACACAAAAAATGATAACGTGTTAAATCATGAGATAATAAGAAGTCAGAAAGCGAGAGAATTTATTACTCCAACTTCTGACTGAATTATTTATGTTACTCCCCTTAAATATTAGCCACGAGGTGATTTCATATTAGGATTAATGTAACCACTACTTCTTTTTCTTTTATTTCTCGTTTCATCATAATCATCATCTTTTTTTAAACTTTCAGAGAGCATTGTTTTTTGTGCTTGTCCAACTGAAGCTAAGTTAACTTCTAAATGAAATGATGGGCGTTCTATAACGATAATTTTATTATCTTCTCCCATTTTTTTATAGTGGCTGTTTATCGCCAGTAAGAGCTGGTCAAATTGAAACGTTAAGGAAGCAGATAAGTTACTTTGATTGGTAATGCCACTTTTAGTTTTTTTCTCAACTGTGTAATAGGCTTCTGGCACAACAACAGGAATATAATCACCGGATAACGTTACAGACTTTCCATTTCTAATGACTTCAATAACTATTTTTTCACCGAACTCTCTACTTATTAAATAAGCGTTTATCGCTTGAGAAGGCGTATTATTCGACGTACTAGGTTCGCTTCCGCCAATCTTTGTAATTAAGTCACCTTTTACCAAGCCTAATTCAGCGGCTAAAGTATTTGGAATTATTCTGTTTACTTGAAGCTTACCTTCGACAAACTCTTGGGCTAATGCCGTACCAAAATAGCCATTTAATTTACGTGAGACAATATTCGTATCATCACGTTTGTCAGCTGTTTTTTTGTGGTGTGAAGAAATACTTTTCATCACTAAGCCAAGTAATTTTTCGATTGCCGCGGGAAGTTCATCTGCTGAAAGCTTTGGCACATCAATTTTAGCATCCGCAATGTACTTGCCAGAGCAAGACTTACTTTCTTGATTTTTTACTTCAACAATAGAACCTGCAATAGTTTCCATAGGCACTAACTGATAATGCTGATTTTTTTTAACCTCAATATTTACTGTTTTTTGTATGGGGGTTGGCGGGTTTGTTACACTTCGTCCTCTGCGAAGGTTTTTCTGGTAAGTGCTAAACTCACTTTTATCCCATTGGTTTAATATTAAAGTATGCATGCCAGGTGCGAGAAGGTATTCGTGCTCGCCTTTTAATATTTTTTGATATTTTTTAGGTTGTGGAATTGCTACGCCGTTACTCCCCAACAATTCTAAAATAACTTTATTACCATTAATTTTGCCTGTATCGAAACTAACCGATGCACATTCCGAAGCGTTTACCGTTTGTGCCAAGAGTATGATGGGTAATGTAGCCATTGCAGTGACTAGCTTTAAGAGTCCTTTATTACGCATTTTTATTATTCTCTTTGTTAATATTTAAAAATTAAAAATAAGCAAAACACTTATAATTAAACCTTTTTAGATTTTAACCTATATAAAAAAATTGTAAAGATGATGCTAACAGACACCTGATTTAGTAAAATCAATAGAGACTTTTTTTTTAGAATAACCTTTTACACTCAATTTTGTGACGTGTTATTTATTTTAAATTAATGATAAAATAGCAAAAATAGGCTCTATTCACTAGGTATTATCATCACTAAATCGGCCAGAAATAAAGCGTTTACGTTAACGCAAGAAATAGCTGAACCATTAGATTTAACGTCACATTTACCGTTTAGAGTTGCCGTAGTCAGTAATTTACTTGCCTTAAATCGAGATTGGAAAATTCGTGAACTCTGCGATTTAGAACCACGAGAAATGCGAGTCTTATTAAATATTGGCTCGTATATGCCGATTAAGTCTGCAGATATTGCCTACCAATCGCGTATCGATTCTTATAATGTTAGCCGAGCGGTAAAAGCATTAGATAATAAAAATTTAATCGATATCCGCCGCGATAAAAAAAGCAAAAACATTAAGATATTAGCCCTAAATGAGCAAGGAAAAGCATTATATCAAGCATTAACTTCAGCTATGGAGCTACGTTCAAAAGAGCTTGAAAGTGTATTAACTGATGATGAAACCACTGCTTTTTATAATGCACTGAGTAAAATTGAAGATAAAGCTGAACAATTATTAGCTAAACAAGCGTTAAACAAAATAGCACAAGGCGAAGATGCTCCTAGCGACCAAAAAGAACTTATTCGTTGGTACAAAAAAGGCCAATGTAGCGACGCGCGTTAAATGTTAGATAAATAACGCTGATGTAAAATTTTTACGCGTTCAACATACTTTTGAGTTTCGGGATAAGGCGGTACACCTTTATACTTTTTAACCGCACCTTCGCCAGCGTTGTAGGCAGCTGAAACTAACGTGATATTTCCACCATACTTTCTGATCAATCGTGCTAAATGTTTACTTCCTGCGCGAATATTTTGTTGGGCATTGAATGAATTTTTTATCCCTAATTCTTTTGCTGTTGCGGGCATTAATTGCATTAACCCTTGTGCACCTGTTTTAGATAATGCTCGAGGGTCAAAGTGTGACTCGGCATGAATAACAGCGCGAATAAGAGCGGGATCTATTTTATAACGTTGTGCTTGTTGATTAATCGTTGATGTAAAGTGAGCGGTGAATAATTGTGTGTTATGCCAATTAACCATTGAATTTAGTTTACAGGCAAAGCAACCTATGCGAATTTCTTGGTAAGTAGACGTGTTGGGGGGAATATCAGAAAAAGAACTGATCCCTTTTAATGATTTGTACTGGTATATTTTTACTCCATCATCAGCGAATACAGAATGAGTAAAGCAAAATAATAGTAACAAAGTGCAACAATATAATTTCAATTAAACGCTCACAGAGGTTAACAATAATATTGAGTATAGCGCTTATTTTTGCGCTAATTTCATCTTTTGTTTGAGTACTTTTTTCTCTGTCCTGCGGCGTTTAAAAAAAGTAGAAAGTAGCTGACTACATTCTTCAGCCATAACACCGGAAGACAATTGAATTTGGTGGTTATGCTTCTCATCACAAAGTAAATTAAATGCGCTGCCTGCCGCACCCGTTTTTAGATCTGTCGTGGCGTAAACAACGCGTTTAATGCGGCTATGTACCATTAAACCAGCACACATAGGGCAAGGCTCTAACGTTACATAAAGGGTACAGTCAAGCAGGCGGTAGTTTTGTAAAACTGAACCTGCATGGCGAATAGCGACCATTTCAGCATGCGCCGAAGGGTCGTTCAGCGTAATAGACTGATTATAACCCTCACTGATTATTTTATTATGAGCGACAACAACTGCGCCTACGGGAATTTCGTCAATAGCCTCAGCTTGTTGAGCAAGCTCAAAAGCGCGTTGCATAAACGTTTGGTCGAGTGCTTGTTGCTCTTCACTAACGGTCACTATAAAAACATCTCAAGTAAGTCATTTAAATAACGGTGACCTAATTTACTGACTTGCCATGTGCCATTGGTATTCTCTAGCATTAATTGCTTTTGTTTAGCGATTTGCAATGTTGGCAAGACAGTATCAATTGATAAGCCTGTTCTTTGTTGGTATTGAGTTAAGCAAAAACTTTCATGTAAGCGCAGTCTATTCATCATATATTCAAACGGTAACTCTTGTGCACTGACTTCAACTAAATGGTCGAGATGTGGGCGGCTTTCGTCTAAGTAGCCTTTAGGGTGTTTTACTTTTATAGTACGAAAAATTTTATTAGTAACTGGGTCGGTTATCTTGCCATGAGAGCCACAACCAATGCCAAGGTAGTCACCAAATTGCCAATAATTGATATTATGCTGACATTCAAAACCAGGTTTACTGTAGGCCGATATTTCGTATTGCTGATAACCTGCCGCTGCTAATAATGCGATGCCTTGGTCTTGAATATCCCATAGCACTTCATCTTCTGGTAATTTTGGCGGCCTAGAATGAAAAGCGGTATTAGGTTCTATAGTTAACTGGTACCAAGACAAATGTGTTGGGTTAAGTGAAATAGCCGTGGTTAAATCATCAAGGGCATTAGCGATATTTTGTTGGGGTAAGCCATGCATCAAATCAAGATTAAAGGTTTTTATACCAGATGAATAGGCAAGCTCTGCTGCTTTCTTAGCTTGATTACTATCATGAATGCGGCCGAGTTTGATGAGTTTGTCAGATTCAAAACTTTGTACACCTATCGAAAGCCTTGAGACACCACCATTAAAGAAGCCTATAAATTTTTCAGCTTCAACCGTGCCAGGGTTAGCTTCTAATGTTATTTCAATATCGTCTTTATGTTCGAAACGTTCAAGTACTTGGGTCAGTAAAAGCTCAATTGCTTGTGCTGAAAATAAACTGGGTGTACCACCACCGATAAAAATGGTGTGCAGTGGGCGATTACTCAACGAAAACTTGGTAATGTCTGCGTCTAAGTCTTCAATTAAGTGCTTTACATATTCTTCTTCTGGAACCGCTGATTTCAAGGCATGCGAGTTAAAGTCACAGTAGGGACATTTCTCCACACACCAAGGTATATGAATATATAAAGAGAGAGGTGGTGCTTGTAACATTATTTAACACCAAAATGTTGAACAAGTTTAGCTAAGGCTTGGCCGCGATGGCTTAAGCTGTTTTTTAGATCACGAGGCAATTGTGCTGACGTTTTTTGCTGGGCTTCCTGCCAAAAAATAGGATCGTAACCAAAACCTTGCTCACCTAATTTTTCACGGGTAATACTGCCTTCCCAAACACCATGACAGATAATGGGAGTAGGATCATTTTCATGTTTCATATAAACCAATACACAATGAAAACGCGCAGTACGTGCTGCATCAGGTGTGCTTTCTAATGCTTTTAATAGCTTGTTGGTATTATCGTTGTCATTGGCATTTTCTCCAGCATAACGTGCTGAATAAACACCAGGCGCGCCATTTAATGCATCAACTTCTAATCCTGAGTCATCAGCAATTGCCGGTAGACCGGTAATTTTTGCGGCATGGCGAGCTTTAATAATGGCATTTTCAACAAAAGTTGTCCCTGTTTCTGCAACTTCACTGACATTAAATTCACTTTGCGGTTTTATTTCAATGTTATGCACGGCTAATAAGTGGCTAAGTTCTTTTACTTTACCTGGGTTGCCTGTGGCTAATACGATGGTCGACATTTTTTACCTTGAAGGTTTGGAGATGAAAAAATAAAATCAGGTCAAAAGCCTGATTTTATCAATTAATAACTTGTATGGTGATTGGGGTTAATCAACATAAAATTTCTGTTTAAACTTAAGCTGATGAGTTTCTTTGCCGTCACTAATCGTAATATCAAAATAGAAGGTTTCTTCGTTAGTGTAATTAACTTGTGCTAAATAATAAATAGCATCACCTTCTTTTACTTCGTCAAACTCAAGGGTTTTAATTTGGCCAATATCATTTCGTGCTTTGCCCTGAATCGAAACTGCTTTTGCAGGTCTAGACTCTTTAGAGTCGTCTAACACGGAGATATTAATTAAGCCGTTAAAACGACTACGTTCAATGTTATAAGCTTTTGCTATTTTAGGCGTTAAAAACGTGGCATTTATTGCCATATAGTGAACTTGCATCGACCCCATTTTCTTAACGTTCTCAGCAAACACATTACTGATCAGGGTTAATGAAACTAAAATAATAAATAAACAGGTTTGTAAGATATTTTTCATAATGAGTTCCTTTTTTATTTTAATGATAGATACAGCTAATAAGACAGGTTTTATAGAAAATGATGATAAAACCTGTTCACTTACTTTTTATCTACTATAGCATTGCCCAACCAGGAACTGAGCCTGATAAGAAAATATTAATCACGTTAAGTAATAAAAAAGCAATAAGTACAGATAAATCTAAACCGCCAATACTCGGTACGATACGCTTTATTGGTTTTAGAAACGGTTCTGTTAATTGCTGAAATATTGCTTGAGTAGGGTTGTAACCTTGAACGACCCAACTCATTAAAGCCATTACTAGCATTAGCATAAACAATAATATACCTGTTTGTTTAATTAAGTAGATAAGGCCTAAATAAAGTGCTGAAATAATATTAATATCAGCGCCATTAATTAATGGAATAAGAATAAACTTCAAAGATGCTACGACAAACGCTAGCAGCACTGTTGGAACATCAATGCCACCAAAACCGGGGATAACACGACGAAGAGGAATAACGACTGGATTAGTCACTTTTACAATAAACTGGCTGAATGGGTTGTAAAAATCAGCGCGCACCAATTGCAACCACACACGTAATACTAACAACATTAATAATGCGTCAAAGGCAAAACTCAGCAAATAATTAATGGCTTCCATCTACTTCTCCAAACTTAATAATTGATAAAACTCAAAATGGGTTAAACGTTATTTTGCGCCATTTCTTTAGCGCGGTGCAATGCACTATTCATCGCATTTGTTACTATTTGTTCCAAGCCATCATCAATAAAAGAATTGATAGCGGCGTTGGTTGTACCACCTTTTGAGGTAACCTTAGCGCGTAATTCGCTAATGGGTAAGTCGGTGTTAACAACCATTTGTGCAGCACCTAAAGCGGTTTGCTGTACTAACTCGCGGCTTTCTTTTGCTGTAAATCCTAAAGCTAATGCTTGTTTTTCCATTGCTTCCATAAACAAAAAGAAATAGGCAGGGGCTGAACCAGAAACAGCAATAATATTGTCAATTTCATCCTCAGTGGCTAACCACTTTATAATACCCACCGAACTCATTAGCTCTTCGGCAATTTTCTTTTGTGGGGCAGTAACATTTTCGTCGGCATATAAACCAGTAACACCTAAACCAATCTGCGAGGGGGTATTGGGCATAGTACGAATAATGCCACAAGGTTTAGCTAAGGCTTTTTGCATTTGATCAACGGTGCAACCAGCAGCAACGGAAATAAAGCACTTGTTGCTAATATCAATTTCTTGGCTGATTTTTTGACAAACATCAGCAATAAAGTGAGGTTTAACACCAAGTACAATAAAATCTGCAAAATTAGCCGCAACGATATTGTCTGCTGTTTCTTTAATACCAAGTTGCTCTTGTAAAGCCAGTCGCTTTTCAGGTGAAGGATTTGATACGATGATATCTTGTGCGGCAAAGCCTGTTTTTACTAAGCCAGAAATAATTGCGCCATTCATGTTACCAGCGCCAATAAAAGCAATTTTTGTCATGGAATACCTGTGGTCAATATGTGATGAAGAAAAGTGTTAAAACGTTTTTACTATTGTAACTAATTATACGGAACTAAAGTGAAATAGATTGTATCCCAAGATAATTATTTATCTTCTCTTGCGCCAAAAATAGCAGACCCCACTCTTACCATCGTAGCACCTTTAGCAATTGCCGCGGTTAAGTCGCCTGACATGCCCATCGACAAAGTATCAATACAGGAATGCACTTCTTTAAATTGAATAAAAAGTTGCTGCATCTTTTCAAAACTTTGTTCTGAGGCATTTTTTTCAGGGATGGCCATTAAGCCGCGTAACGTTAAATGTTCACAGTGATCAATAAATTCAACAAGTGCTTTAAGATCTTCAATAGCGACACCTGACTTGCTTTCTTCGCCGCTAATATTGACTTGTAAACAAACGTTGAGGGGAGTATCTTGGCTAGACCTATGATCATTAAGGCGTTTTGCTATTTTAATGCGGTCAATACTGTGTACCCAATCAAAATTTTCGGCAATTAATCGCGTTTTGTTTGATTGTATAGGGCCGATAAAATGCCAAGTAATACCGGACAAACTTTGTAGCTCTGCTATTTTTTCAACCGCTTCTTGAATATAGCTTTCGCCAAATTCTCTTTGTCCAGCCAAATAAGCTTGTTCAATCATGGCACTGGTTTTAGTTTTACTTACTGCGAGTAAGGTAACCTGTGAAGTTGCACGCTCTGCCTGCTGGCAAGCATTAAAAATTTGCAGATTTATCTTAGCAAGATTATCTTTAATGGGTGTCATATTGTTTTGTGTCAATTTAGTTTCAACTTACTTTATATTATAAAAAATAATTATTAAGAGGTCTTTTATGGATATTACCGAATTACTTGCCTTTAGTGTGGAAAATAATGCATCTGATCTACATTTATCTGCAGGCACTCCGCCTTCAATTCGTGTTGATGGTGACGTACGTAAACTCAATATCCCAGCATTCGACGAGAAAGATGTTAATGCACTTGTCTATGATATTATGAATGATCGCCAACGCAAAGAGTATGAAGAAAATTTAGAAGTCGATTTTTCTTTTGAAGTGCCTAATTTAGCACGTTTTCGTGTTAATGCTTTTAATCAAAATAGGGGGCCTGCCGCAGTATTTCGTACTATTCCGAGTAAAATATTATCGCTTGATGATCTCGGATGCCCAGATATATTCCGTGAAATTTCAGATATACCGCGTGGCTTAGTTTTAGTGACGGGCCCAACAGGTTCGGGTAAATCAACCACCTTAGCGGCTATGGTGGATTATATTAATAATAACAAACATGATCACATTCTTACCATTGAAGACCCTATCGAATTTGTTCATGAAAACAAAAAATGTTTAATTAACCAACGTGAAGTACATCGCGATACGCTTAGTTTTGAAGCCGCGCTTCGTAGTGCATTGCGTGAAGATCCCGATGTTATACTTGTGGGTGAAATGCGTGATTTAGAGACGATTCGCTTAGCAATGACGGCAGCAGAAACTGGTCATTTAGTCTTCGGTACCTTACATACAACCTCAGCACCAAAAACCATCGATCGTATAATTGATGTTTTCCCCGGTGAAGAGAAATCTATGGTGCGTTCAATGTTGTCTGAATCACTTCGCGCAGTTATTTCACAAACCTTAATTAAAAAAGTGGGGGGTGGTCGTGTTGCCGCTCATGAGATCATGCTGGGCGTTCCTGCAATAAGAAACTTAATTCGCGAAGACAAAATAGCGCAAATGTACAGTGCGATTCAAACAGGTATGTCTCATGGTATGCAAACTATGGATCAGTGTTTACAAGGTTTAGTCAATAGAGGGCTTATTACTAAACAAGATGCGATGGAAAAAGCGGTTGATAAAAATCAATTTAGAGGTTTTTAAAGCACGCTAAAATCACTTTAGAGGTTTTAAAGTCAGCTCAAACCATGGGGGTCTATTGTTTACAAGGTTTAGTCAATAGAGGGCTTATTACTAAACAAGATGCGATGGAAAAAGCGGTTGATAAAAATCAATTTAGAGGTTTTTAAACGAAACTTAGACAGTGGGCTTCTTTTACAGTTAGCTGTTGATTTTCACTCTTCACATTACGGTTTAAAAGATAAGAGAAAGACTAATGAATTTTCATGACTTATTACAAAAAATGGTAAAAGCAGATGCTTCTGATATGTTTGTTACCGCCAAACTTGCGGTAAGCGCAAAAATAAATGGCGAATTACAAGCAATCGATGATCATCTTTTAACAAGCGATGAATCGTTAGCGCTTGTTCATAACGCAATGAACGATAAGCAGAAAAAGCAATTTAACGAAGAAAAAGAATGTAATTTTGCTATTTCTATCGATGATATTGGCCGTTTTCGTATTTCAGCCTTTTGGCAGCGCGACATGGCAGGTATGGTTGTTCGCCGTATTGTGACAGAAATTCCCGATGCTGATGAATTAGGTTTACCATCGATTTTAAAAGATGTCGTGATGTCGAAGCGCGGTTTAGTCCTTTTTGTTGGTGGTACAGGTACGGGTAAATCAACATCAATGGCTTCATTGATCGGCTATCGTAATAAAAATTCACGTGGGCATATTCTTACTATTGAAGACCCGGTAGAATTTGTTCATGAACATGCTCGTTGTATGGTTACTCAACGCGAGGTTGGTTTAGACACTGAAAGCTTCGATGCCGCATTAAAAAGCTCACTACGCCAAGCCCCCGATGTTATTTTAATTGGTGAAATTCGTAACCAAGAAACCATGGAACATGCCTTAAGCTTTGCTGAGACAGGACATCTATGTATTGCAACATTGCACGCAAATAATGCTAATCAAGCGATAGACCGTATTATGCATTTAGTGCCTGCAGACCAACATGGCAAATTGTTATTTGATTTAGCCTTAAATTTACGTGGTATTATTGCCCAGCAATTAATTCCTACGCGTGATGGTCAGGGGCGTGTTGCCGCCATTGAAATTCTACTTAATTCACCTTATATCGCTGAGCTCATTAAAAAAGGTGATATTGGTAGTATTAAAGAAGTGATGGAAAAATCGAAAGAACTCGGTATGCAAACGTTCGATGGTGCTTTGTTTGAATTATATAATAAAGGTTTGATCAATTATGCTGACGCTTTACACCATGCTGATTCACCAAATGATTTACGCTTGATGATAAAATTACGCAGTAATGAGCAAGGTGGAACAGGTGCATTAAGTGGTGTGACGCTAGATGGTTTAGACCCTAAAGATATTTAGTTAATGATAAACATGGTAGGTTGTTACAAAAAATTCACGACAAATGTAATAACCTACCATTAATTATCTACTGATAAAGTGTTTCAAAATAACTTTCAATAATTAATCTTGCTGACTCAGCATCGATATTATCTTTTTTTAAATTACGATAACCGCCAGCTGCAAATAATCGCTCTTTTGCATCGGCTGTGGTTAAACGTTCGTCTTGAAACTCTACGTTTAATGCAAACTTACTCGACAAGCGATTGCCAAATTTTTTCGCATCAAGGGTTAACTGTTGTTCACTACCATCCATATTTAATGGTAAACCAACGACTAAATAGTCAGGTTGCCATTCCTTAATGAATTTCGTTAATTCCATTTCGTTAGGGATACCGTCTTTGGCTTTGATAGAGCCCAAAGGTGAAGCGCTTCCCGTAAGCTCTTGACCAACAGCAACGCCAATATATTTTTTACCAAAATCAAAACCTAAAACGGTACGTTGGCCAACATTTTTTGACACTTATTCTTCCTTAATAGTTTTATGCATGACCAATATCTGGTGATAAATGGGCCATATCAATACCTAGCTTTTCAGTGGCTTTTTTCCAGCGTTGTTCAATGGGAGTATTAAAAACAATATCACCATCTGCGGGAGTTAAAAGCCAAGCGTTATTTTTTAGTTCTTCTTCTAATTGTCCGGGGCCCCAACCAGCATAACCTAATGTGACCATATATTTTTCAGGCGCTTCTTCGGTACCTAGTGCCATTAAAATATCTTTAGAGGTCGTTATCATCACCTCTTTACTGAGTGATAACGATTGTTTCCAGCAACTTTGTGGACTATGTAAAACAAAGCCTCGGTCTTGAGATACTGGACCTCCAGTTAACACTTGTTGGCCTAATTCAGGTGCTTCTTCTTTTTTAGCATCTATTTGGACGAGCAACTCGTTTAAAGTAACGTTAACGGGTAAGTTAATAATAAGCCCCATGGCACCTTCTTCATTATGTTCACAAATATAGGTCACGGTTTTATTAAAATATGCATCGTCTAATGCAGGCATTGCGATTAAAAGTTGATTTTCTAAGCTTTCCATACCTTCACCTTTTTACATCTTAAGTTTAAAAAAAACTCTATGCATCATTGTTTTTATAGAGGTATGGTAACCCTTTACTTTAAAGGGTTACCGCTAGTAATAGACTCATAACTTTATTTTGGTGATAAAAAGTATAACTAAAAGGCTTATACTCTAGGGCGAATATTTTCTTCTATTGCATCCATTAATTTACCACTGATATTAATAGGATATGCAGCTTCAATTTCTCGGATACAGGTTGGGCTGGTCACGTTAATCTCGGTAACTTTGTCACCAATAACATCTAACCCTACAAAGTATAGACCACGTTTCTTTAATTCAGGGGCAATAGTTTCAGCAATTAACCTATCGGTTGCGCTAAGGGGTCTTGCTTCACCACGACCACCGGCAGCTAAGTTACCACGCGTTTCACCTTGTGCAGGGATACGCGCTAGACAATAAGGCATAGGTTCACCATTAACAATAAGGATGCGTTTATCGCCATCTTTAATCTCAGGCATGAACTCTTGCACCATCGCATATTGATTACCATGGTTGGTTAATGTTTCTAAAATAACCCCCACGTTGGCATCATTTTCTTTAATGCGAAAAATAGACGCACCGCCCATACCATCAAGTGGTTTAATAATGATGTCTTTTTCTTTTTGATGAAATTCACGAATTTTATCATTATTACGCGTCACTAAAGTACGTGGTGTTAAGTCGGCAAACCAAGCGGTAAAAAGTTTTTCATTACAGTCACGAAGGCTTTGAGGTTTATTCACAATTAATGTGCCTTCAACCTCTGCACGCTCAAGCATATAAGTCGCGTAGATAAACTCAGTATCAAAAGGAGGATCTTTACGCATGAGCACCGCGTCAAGCTCTGAAACTGCTATATCGTTTACGTCGTCGAGTTCATACCAATGTTGAGGATCGTCAAAAACTTTCAATTTTTGTGCGGTCGCACGGCATTGTCCTTGGTCAAGGTATAAGTCTTTCATTTCCATGTAATAAATTTCATATCCACGCTTTTGCGCTTCAAACATCATCGCCATAGACGAATCTTTTTTTACATTGACCTGTGAAATAGGGTCCATTACTACGCCAAGTTTAATTGTCATTTATTTTTCCTATATCTTGCAAACAACTCAAATTAATTTCAATTGCACACAATCATTAAAGTATTATTACTAGTTAATATCGCCAAAGCGACATTGCAATGCGGTAATTGCAGTTAATGCTGCTGTTTCTGTTCTTAATATTCTGGGCCCTAATAAAACATCAACAAAAGATGCCTCATTAGCGCGTTTAATTTCATCATCACTTAAGCCGCCTTCAGGGCCAATAAGTAACCTTACACGCTGCTTTGAGTCGGTTATATTTTTTTCTGGCAAATTCATGATGGAATATTGCGCTTTGGGATGTAAGTTTAGTTTTAATGAGGCACTTTGTTGAGCGAGCCATTCATCTAAATAAACAGCTGGCATAACAATAGGGACCGAACAACGGCCACTTTGTTCACAAGCACCAATCACAATTTTTTGCCATTGGTCTATTTTTTTCTGTAAACGCTCACCCGTCAGCTTTACGCCACAACGTTCAGTAAATAGTGGGGTTATGGTATTAACACCAAGTTCAACCGATTTTTGTAAAGTAAAATCCATTCTATCGCCACGGGAAATACCTTGGCCTAAATGAATGTTTAGCGGTGACTCTACATGCTTCTCTGTGAACGACGTTATAACCACTTGTGCATTTTTTTTATTAACATCAGTGAGTTCAGCTTGATAATCGCCTAGTAAACCGTTATTAAATTCACCGTTGAAAAGAGTTAAGGAATCACCACTCTTTAAACGTAAAACTCGTATTGTATGGCCAAAGGCATCTTCACTTAAGGTGACTGTGTCGCCAATAGAAAAGGATTGTTGTTGATAAATTCTAGGATTGCTCATTTTATTTTATTTTTTATTATCTTAACAAGAAATATAAGGGCGACTTGCTCTTATTTCAATTATCATTTTATAAAATAGCTGAAAAACGGCTTTTTAAAATAAACATCGCCTGTTTTAAGTCTTTGATTACCTTTTTTGACTGAATTTACTATGATCAAATGTAATAATAACTTTTTAAGCAGCTTGATTTTTATTAGCTGTTTTCGTTTCCTGCTTATACATCCTAAACGGAGAACATAGATGTTCACAAAACACCTACCATCTTTTCAACCTATTTTATCTCGCGTGAGTCTTTTGTCAGTTATTGCTTTGACTGTTGTTAGTTGTGGACAAGCTGAGCAAGTTAAACAAAAAACGCCGGCTCCTGCCGTTTCTATTTATGAAATAAAAGTAAATGAAATTGGTAGCTATCGTGAATTTTTAGGGCGTTCCGTTGCCTCAAAAGAAGTTGATTTACGTGCTCGCATTGAAGGTGAATTAATAGCACGTCACTTTGATGAAGGTTCTATCGTTGAAAAAGATCAAGTACTACTTAATATTGAACCTGCGGCTTACCAAGCCTCTTTAGAATCTGCAAAAGCAGATCTAGCTAGTAGAGTTGCAGGTGCAGAAGGTGCGGCACGAGATTTAAAACGAGGGCGTGAAGTTGCAGGAGATGGCTATATTTCACAATCTGATCTTGATAAGTTAATCACTAATAACTCCCAAGCAAAAGCGGCGGTGCAGGTGGCTGAGTCAACACTAGAAACAGCTAAGTTGAGTTTAAGTTATACCGTGATTAAAGCGCCATTTTCAGGGCGAATTGGTAAAGTTAATTATAGTATTGGTGCCGTTGTGAGCCCGAGCAGTAATACCATCGCGACATTAACAGCAACAGACCCCATCTATGTGAGCTTTCAAGTAGAAGAAAGCGATTATATTTCTTATTTACAAAAAAATACGCATCAGCCTGAAGATTTATCCATTGATATTTCATTACGTTTACCGAACAACACCACCTATGGCGAAAAAGGTTTGCTTATTTTTGCCGATACCAAGATAGACCAGGGTATGGGGACGGTTGAATTACGTGCGAAGTTTAATAACCCTGACGGTATTGTTGTGCCTGGCTTGTTTGTCACCTTAATTATCGAAGGCAAGCAAAAAGAGCAAATGGCGCTAGTCCCTCAAGTTGCCGTTCAAGAAAGCCAACAAGGCAAGTTTGTCCTTGTTGTTAGCGACGATAATAAAGTTGTGCAACGTTTGGTTACTTTAGGGCGAAGAATGAATGCGATGTGGGTCGTTGAATCAGGTCTTAAAGCGAACGAACAAGTGATCATAGAAGGTTTACAAAAAGTAAGAAGTGGCGTTGAAGTGAAGCCAGTTATCAAAAGAATTGACCCGCTTACCGGTACTATTTCTGACCTTTTAACCAAGTAGGACACTCCCATGATCAGTAAAACGTTTATTCATCGACCCAAGTTTGCTTTTGTTATCTCAATTGTTATTACTTTAGCGGGCCTCATTGCAATGGGGATATTGCCCGTTAATATGTACCCTGAAATAACACCACCGCAAGTTCAAATAACAGCAGTCTATCCCGGTGCTAGCGCTCAGGTTGTCGAAGAGTCAGTTATTCGTCCCATTGAAGAAAAAATCAATGGTGTTGAAGATATGATGTACATCGAGTCAACAGCGTCAAATAATGGTTCAGCAACCATTACTGTATTTTTCAAGGTGGGTATTGATGACGATATGGCGCAGGTCAATGTGCAAAATCGTGTGGCATTAGCCCAAAGCTCTCTGCCATCAGAAGTGACCCGACAAGGGGTAACGGTTAAGAAAAAATCTAGCTCAATGTTAATGGCCATTAATTTATTTTCAAAGCAAGCGGGTATAGACCAACTTTTCTTAAGTAACTATGCGACCAATTCATTAACTGAGCCACTAGGACGTATTCCTGGCGTAGCAGAAGCTAGCGTTATGGGTGAAATGACTTATAGCATGCGAGCATGGCTACGACCTGATCGTATGGCATCATTAGGGGTTACGGTTACTGAGGTAAAACAAGCACTTCAAGAGCAAAATTTAATTGTAGCGGCAGGGAAGTTAGGTGCGAGCCCTTCATTGCCAAATCAACAGTTTGAGTATTCAATTCAAGCAAAAGGGCGATTAAAAACGGTTGAAGAATTTGGGCAAACTATCGTACGTGCTCGCTCTAACGGTAATTTTGTACGTTTATCTGATATTGCAC
Source organism: Colwellia sp. Bg11-12 (assembly GCF_014076955.1). Lineage (NCBI taxonomy): Bacteria > Pseudomonadati > Pseudomonadota > Gammaproteobacteria > Alteromonadales > Colwelliaceae > Colwellia > Colwellia sp. Bg11-12. The sequence continues at coordinate 148,470 of NZ_JACGUZ010000072.1, read as the reverse complement.
GTTTAGAGCTTGGTTCGCAAAACTATGGTGTTCAAGCACGTTTAAATGGTAATGAAACCGCATTTTTAGTTATCTATCAATTGCCTGGTGCAAACGCAACTGAAGTCGCTCGGTTAGTAAAGTTAGAGATAGAAAAATTATCAGCACGTTTCCCTGATGGACTTGAATATGCTATTCCATACGACACTACTGAATTTATTTCACGTTCTATTGATGAAGTGAAAACGACCTTATTTCAAGCAATAGTTTTAGTTATTCTCGTGGTTTTCTTATTTTTGCAAAACTGGCGAGCGACACTGATCCCAACTATTGCTATACCGGTTTCATTAATTGGTACCTTTGCTTTTATGTTAGTGATGGGATATTCCATTAACACCATTACACTCTTTGGTTTAGTGCTTGCAATAGGGATTGTAGTCGATGATGCCATTATTGTTATTGAAAACGTTGAACGCATTCTTAAAGAAGAACAACTCGACATAAAAGAAGCGGTGACTAAGGCCATGAAACAGGTTTCAGGGCCAATTATTGCAACCACTTTAGTATTGCTAGCGGTATTTGTTCCTGTCGCCTTTATGCCGGGTATTACTGGCGAATTGTACAAACAATTTTCGGTAACCATCTCATTTGCCGTTATCATTTCGTCTATTAATGCCTTAACGTTAAGCCCAGCTCTTTGTACTGTTTTATTAAGTAAAGATAATATGAAACCGATTAAGTGGCTGATGCCTTTTGAACGGGGTATTGAAAAAATGACAGGAAGCTATACCACAGGTGTTAACTTCTTATTAAAACGTGCTGCTCGCGTCGGTATTATTGTCGGTGTTTTGTTTGTAGCTACAGGGTGGTTAACCACATCGGTACCCACGGGTTTTGTTCCAAGCGAAGACCAAGGTTATGTTTTTCTCGATATCCAATTACCTGATGCTGCTTCAAGTAACAGAACACAGGCACTTATTGATAAAATAACGCCAATGATAAAAGCAGACCCAGCCGTTACTGACGTTATTACTGTCTCAGGTGTTTCGTTATTAGGCGGGGCAGGTTCGAACAATGGTTTAGGCATTATCATGCTAAAAGATTGGGAAGAAAGAACGGAGCCAGCATTAGCATTGCGTGCCGTTATCCAGCGTTTAATGGGGCAACTGTGGACAATGCCAGACGCACAAATAATGATATTTAATCCTCCGCCTATTCCAGGCTTAGGGACAAGTTCGGGTTTTGAATTTAAACTACAAGACAGTGAAGGTCGAAGCCCTAGTGATTTAGCGCAAGTGATGAATGGTCTTATTTATGAGGCAAATCAACGACCTGAATTAACTCGCGTTTTTAGTACTTACCGCGCAAATGTTCCACAATACTTTTTAGAGGTTGATAGAGATAAAGCAAAAGCTCAAGGTGTTGCTTTATCTGATATTTTTATAACGCTACAAGCGCAGTTAGGGTCAATGTACATTAACGATTTTAGCCAGTTTGGGCGAACCTACAGAGTAACCGTTCAAGCTGAAAAAGAGTTCCGTAAGGATCCCTCTGACTTGCGCTACTATTTTGTGCGTAACCAAGACGGTGAAATGGTGCCATTAACGACACTTGCTAAGCTTGAACCTATTTTAGGCCCTACCAGTATCGGACACTTTAATTTGTACCGTAGCGCAAATATCACTGGCCAGGCATCGAGTGGTCATTCGTCAGGTGAGGCGATAGCGATTATGGAAGAATTGGCTGGAAACTTGCCCCAAGGCTATATTTTTGAGTGGGCAGGGCAGTCTAAACAAGAAATTGAAGCGGGTAATTTAGCGCCTGTTTTATTTGGTTTAGCGTTGTTGTTTGTTTACTTATTTTTAGTCGCTCAATATGAAAGCTGGACTATCCCCTTTTCTGTCATCGCCGCGGTGCCTTTAGCCTTATTTGGCTCAATGCTGACACTTTATATCTTAGGGATGGAAAACAATATTTATGCGCAAGTAGGGTTAATACTACTTATTGGCTTATCGACTAAAACCGCTATTCTTATTGTTGAGTTTGCGATGGAACTGAGAGCTCAAGGAAAGACTATCATGGAAGCGGCACTTGACGCTGCAAAGTTAAGATTTAGAGCGGTATTGATGACTGCACTCTCTTTTATTTTAGGTGTTATTCCTTTAGTTATGTCGTCTGGTGCAGGAGCCAGTAGCCGAATATTCCTTGGTGTTACTGTACTTTCAGGTATGTTAGCGGCCACTATATTAGGTACGCTGTTAGTGCCATATTTCTATATGGTCATTCAACGACTGCGTGAAAAATTGAAAGGAACAACGAGTTAACTTTAATAACCATTATGATGAGTTAAGCGGTTACCTCAATTTTCAAATGACTTTTTACTGCCGTGAAAAGTCATTTTTTTATCCGCTGTGTCACTAAAGAGCTGTGCAAGTAGCGATTCTATCATTTGATCTATTGAAGGAGAGGCTTTATCTAAATTGAGGCTTTTGATAGAATGCGCGTCTTTCGACTGGTACGCCTATATGAGTGTGCTGGTTTTATATTAATCTACAGCTCCGGATTTACGTTCTGGCTGGCTCAATGGGTATTATTATGCAAAACATCACCGTCTGTGCACTTTACAAATTTGTACGCTTAGAAAACTTTGAACAACTTAAAAAACCTTTACTGGCTGTTATGTTAAATAACGATGTTAAAGGTACGCTATTGCTTGCTAATGAAGGTATTAACGGTACTGTTGCTGGTACACAAAGCAGTATTGATAAGCTCTTAGCGCATTTAGAAACAGATGAGCGTTTAATGAATGTTTCTCATAAATATTCATACGCTGACGAAAATCCTTTTCAACGCAGTAAAGTAAAATTAAAAAAAGAAATTGTGACTATGGGCGTTGAAGGAATTGACCCATTATTGACCGTTGGTACTTATGTAAAACCTAAAGATTGGAATGCACTTATTGCTGATCCTGAAGTTTTATTGATTGATACACGTAACGATTATGAAATTGAAATCGGCACCTTCAAGAACGCAATAAACCCTAAGACTGAAACCTTTCGTGAATTTCCAGAATATGTTGCACAGCACTTAGACAAAAACAAACACAAAAAAGTGGCGATGTATTGTACTGGTGGTATTCGCTGTGAAAAATCAACCGCTTACTTAAAAGAGCAAGGCTTTGAAGATGTTTATCATCTTGAAGGTGGTGTGCTTAAATATTTAGAGGAAGTTGAGCAAGATAATTCAATGTGGCAGGGTGAATGTTTTGTTTTTGATGGCCGTGTTGCCGTAGGGCATGGCTTAGAGCAAGGGCAGTACGATCAATGCTTTGCTTGTCGCTACCCGATAACCGAACAAGAAAAACAAAGTGAGCATTATGTTAAGGGGGTGAGTTGCCATCGTTGTTATGATAAATATACCGACGAACAACGTAGTGGCTTTGCTGAGCGCGAACGCCAAATTAATTTAGCAAGCCAACGTGGTGAAAAACACATTGGTGGACATGTTCAAGATGTCATTGAGCAACGACGCAAAGAAAAAGTAGCCAGTAAAAAAGCGCAGTCGGCTAAATAGTCATAAATTAACCTCATATTTTTCCAATAAAAAAAGCGACTCATTGAGTCGCTTTTTTTATGTTCAGTAGGAACGATGATGTTGAAACGTTAAAAATTAAAAACCAGCGGCTTTACGAAGCGCGTCGGCTTTATCAGTTCTTTCCCAAGTAAAGGCGGTAAAAGTATCATCACCCACTGTTACTTCAACAGGTTCACGACCAAAATGTCCGTAAGCGGCTGTCATTTGGTACATAGGGTGTAATAAATCAAGCATCTTAGTAATGCCGTAAGGTCGTAAATCAAAATGCTCTCTAACTAACTCAATCAACTTGGCTTCTGATACTTTACCAGTACCAAAGGTTTCAATTGAAATAGATGTTGGCTCAGCAATACCAATGGCATAAGAAATTTGAATTTCACAACGATCAGCTAAACCAGCAGCAACAATGTTTTTCGCAACATAGCGTCCTGCATAAGCGGCACTGCGGTCAACTTTTGATGGATCTTTACCTGAGAATGCACCACCACCATGACGAGCCATGCCGCCATAGGTATCAACAATAATTTTGCGACCGGTTAAACCACAGTCACCAACGGGGCCACCAATAACAAAACGACCTGTAGGATTAATAAAATATTTAGTATCTTTAGTTAATAACTCTGCAGGTAATACCGCTTTGATAATGTTTTCCATCACAGCTTCGTGTAAATCTTCTTGAGAAATCTCTGGATTATGTTGAGTTGATAAAACAACAGCGTCAATTGCTACGGGTTTATTATCTTCATAAATAAAAGTAACTTGAGACTTTGCATCAGGACGTAACCAAGGTAAAACACCTGATTTACGCACTTCTGCTTGACGCTCTACCAAACGATGAGAATAAAATATAGGCGCGGGCATTAACGTTTCAGTTTCATTGGTTGCATAACCAAACATGAGTCCTTGGTCACCAGCACCTTGATCTTCTGGGTTTGCTCGGTCAACACCTTGTGCAATTTCAGGAGACTGTTGGCCAATTAAATTCATAATGCCACAGGTTTCACCATCAAAACCTACGTCAGATGAAGTGTAACCAATATTACTAATAACATTACGAGTAATCGTTTCTAAATCAACCCATGCGGTGGTAGATACTTCGCCTGAGATAATTGCTACGCCAGTTTTCACCATAGTTTCACAAGCAACACGAGCATTTTTATCTTTAGCGATAATTGCATCAAGCACGGCATCAGAAATTTGATCGGCGATTTTATCTGGATGACCTTCAGAAACTGATTCAGAAGTGAAAAATTGAGTAGACATAAAACCTCAGGAAAAATTTAATAGTTTAAGATATTTTTGAATTAAAGTTATTCTAACTGCAAGATTAACTATTTTCTAGTTTTTTTACGCCTAGATGGCTAAACGGCTAAAAATAACTGTAAATTGCTCATTTAAAGAGCAGGTAATTGTTGTAGCGAGACATTTTTACCAAATAGTACTGACATTAACTGTGCTTGTTCATGTGATATTTTTGAGCTAAAAAAACATTGTTGGGAAATATGTTCATAACTTGCCAGTAATCCCTTAATTTCAAGTTGTCTGGCAAGCTGCTCAGTTACCGGTTGAGCCGTTTCCATAATGGTAATTTTATCCCCAACAATATCTTGTATAAGTTGGCGAACAAAAGGGTAATGAGTACACCCTAATACGAGAGTATCAATATTACTTTGCAGAAGTGGCACTAATAAGGCATTTAGTCTTTTACGGCACTGTTCACTTTCATAAAGACCTTGTTCAATAAGTTCTACTAATCCGGCACAAGGTTGGATATAAATTTCAGCACCATTCTTATGCTTATTCACTAATGATAAAAAACGCGTATTTACAGCGGTTGCTTCTGTTACTAATAAAGCTATTTTTTGGGTTTTACTGTGAATTGCGGCAGGTTTAATTGCGGGCTCAACTCCTATGATTGGAATTGAAACGCGTAAACGTAGCTGATCAATAGCGCTAACCGTTGCAGTATTACAGGCAACAACAATTGCTTTTACTTGCTGGTTAATTAACCAATCTGCAATTTTATTTACCCGTTCAATAATATTTGCCGACGATTTATCGCCATAAGGAGCAAATTGGCTATCTGCAACATAAATAAGGTTTTCATGGGGTAAATTTTGATGAATACATTTAGCTATCGACAAACCACCAATGCCAGAGTCGAAAACACCGATCGCTTGAGAATTTATTGGAACTGACTTTAAGGGGGCTACTTTTTTTTTGGCGATTAGCTGATTTTGAGTCATTATATCTGTCGTTAATGAGTAAGGTATTAAAATTCGTATTTGTTATATTGATTTTAGTCAGGAAAGTAAAGTGCTCTGAGCGTTATTTATTGAATATATTGAGTTTAAAATACATGCCATTTATTTTTTAACTTATCTAAAATACCACTGTTTTTAATTTGATGATAAGCATCCCTATATTTACTAACAACTTTTTCATCACTGTTAAGGCTAAAAGCAAAATATAAATCATGATTAACGACTGATATAGGCATAATTACTTTTAGGTTACTGATATCTAAATTTAATTTACTTGCTCGTGCTTTTAAGGTGTTCTTTGTACCCGTAATAATGTCAACCCTATTAAGATATAGCATTTGTAAGCTTTGCTCTGGTGAACCGAGTACATAAATATAGGGGTACTCTTGTTGCTGAAAATATTGGGCGGTACTTGATGAATTAGTCACGGCTACTTTGTATTTTTTCAGTTCTTTAATATCAGTTATTGATGTTTTAAATTTTTCTTTTAAGCCCCAAGCATAAATATCTTCTTTCATTAATTTTCCACCCCAAATGAATAAACTCTCCCGAGATAAGGTACGAGAGAGTGAAAAAATAAGTGTATTAGGTTGGTTTAGTGCTGTTCTGTAAGCGCGTGCCCAAGGCAATACTTGCAAATCAATATTATCACCTGTAATTTTGAATATTTCTTCCATAACTTCAACTGAAAAGCCGCTAAGCACATTACTTTCTTGGTAGAACTGGTAAGGTGGTAATATTTCCGTGACAACAAGCTGCTCAGCAATACTTGATGAGGTATTGCCGAGCAAAAATATAATGATCCAGAGATATTTTATAGTCATCAAATATCTAACTTATTTAGTAAAGGTTCATAAACTAAGTATAGAACAAGTTGAGTTTTTGGTCTTTAAAAACTCAAAGGGCCTCATAATAATAATGTCAGTAAAGTTATCAATATAAAGAGAAAACCCATGCAAAGTGATGTTTCATTAAAACGATTAAAACAGTTTCCACCATTAATGTGGATCCTGCTCTTTGGCGCTTTCATCACGCGTGGTAGTTTTTATATGGTTTGGCCATTTTTGTCGATTATTTTATATCAACGCTTTGGTATTTCTGCAACAGAAGTTGGTATGATTTTATCTTTTGCCGCTTTAGTCTCGGTATTTATTGGTTTTCTTGGTGGTACTTTATCTGACAAGATTGGACGACATCAATTGATGTATACCAGTGGCGTTTTGTATGTTTTTTCCTTTGCCTATTTAGCTCAAGCAACTGCTTTGGTTGAGTACATTATCGTTATTACGTTGTGTTCTATTGCTAAAGCGCTATGGGAACCACCAACATCAGCGTTAATTGGCGATATAGTGCCAGAACCTCAAACACGAGAGTTGGCTATGCAAATGCGTTATTTTGTTGTTAATGCAGGTGCTGCTATTGGCCCTATGGCGGGCGTGTGGTTTGGACTTACAGGGGAGCAGTCCAGCTTCTCTATTACTTCCGTAACCTTTGCACTTTTCATCGGTGTTTTGTATTTTGGGTTTAAAGCGCATGGTAAAATTACATTAGGCAAAGAAAATAAATTATTAGAACTTAAACAAACAGACAGCAGTTTTAAAACTACGGTTAGCATTTTAAAGCAAGACAAGTTACTACAATGTCTCATTGTGGCTAATATTTTGTGTATGTTTATTTATGCACAAATGGACTCTTCGTTGATTCAATATTTAACTCGCGCTGAAGTGCCTGATCTTATTTTGCTTATTTCATCGATGATTGGTGCCAACTCACTGTTAATTATTTGCTCTCAGTTTGTTTTGTTGAAAATGATGGCTTCGATGGCCTTAGAGAGTCGTATTCAAATTGGTTTACTGTTACTTGCCGCTTCGCAACTTTGGTTTGCAGTAAACCCACTCGACTTTTTCTGGGGATGGATTGGCGCAGTATTAGTGATGAGCTTAGCCGAAGCGATATTATTCCCTACCATGAATGTTCATATTGACCGTTTAGCTCCAGCACATTTACGTGGCGCCTACTTTGGTGCAGCATCATTTTATTCTTTAGGCTTCGCTATAGCTCCATTGTTAGGTGGTTTTGTATTAGATCATTTTGGAGGTTTTTGGTTATTTATGACCGCATCACTGCTGTGTTTTGTTGTTATATATTTATATCGAATACTCCCTACTTTTAAACGGCCAAATTTTGATGATGTAGTCATAGAAAAATAAATGTGGGAATCTTCTTTAGAAATTAACAGAAATGTCAGAGAGCTAAAAACTACCGCTAACCTTTGCTCATGCGAGAAAGTTACTGTAAATATTGTTGGTTAGTTGATGACATATAATCGCCAAAAGTAGATGATTTTTACTTCTGATTTTTGTTGAAATAGCGATCCTAACGACGCCCACTATTTCTTATCACCGCTTTAAAAGCAACGGTAAGTGTGAGTAAAAAGAATTTTTAGACTTTATGGTTGTAGAATAACTTTAAGATTAAACGTTATTTTGATAGAAACTCCGTTTCTGCTTATCCTAAAATATCATCATCACTATTAAAAACTTGATAGTTGTGTGCCTTAATTTTTATCGCTATTTTTTGATCCAATGCTAATAAACAATTGCTATAAAAGCTCAACTGTTCAAATGACAAAGATAGGTCTCTATCAATACTACTCAGTAAATAGTGAAACCCATGTTCAGTGATAGAGATGTTATCAACTTTTACATTATTCTTCTCAAATCCACCCTCACAGTACTCAATAGCTTGGGACTTTAATAACAATTGTAGTTTATGAGAGTTCCCTTTGTACGTAGCCATATTTCCCTCTAAAAAAAGATCTTCACTTGATGGTAATTCTCCAAGAGCTGATTGGAATTGGCCATTTATCGCTTTTACAGGTATCCAGCTACCTAATTGCAAAAAATCAGCAACTTGCCAACTGTTTGGTGAGTGACAAACATCGGCAGGTCTTCCTATTTGAAGGATACTTCCCTGATGCATTACTGCAATTTTATCAGCAAAAGTAAAGACTTCGTCTTTGTTATGAGTCACAAATATAGCACTCATTTTTAACTGCTTTAAAATTTGGCGCATTTCTAACATTAATTCATTGCGTAAACGCGCATCAATATTTGAAAAAGGCTCATCAAGCAATAATAAGGTAGGCTGAGGCGCTAATGCTCTAGCAATAGCGACTCTTTGTTGTTGCCCACCAGACAATTGGTGTGGAAACCTTGCTTCTAAACCCGTTAACTTAAGTAAGCTGAGCAAATCAGCCATTCGAGATTTTTGTTCACTTTTTGGCAGTTTATTAATTCCAAAGCAGATGTTTTTTTCAACTGATAAATGAGGGAACAATGCATAATCTTGAAAGATCATACCGATATTACGATGTTCAGGAGCTACATGCTTAAATGGCGTGATAGTGAGAATATCTTCTGCAACGATTAAATGAGTACTCTTTGAATTATTACGCTTTATGCTCAATTCACCTGTGCTGGGTGTATTAAAGCCCGCGATAGTATTAAGCAATGTGGTTTTTCCACAACCACTTGGTCCTACTAATCCAAGAATATCACCAAAATTTAGTGTTAAGTGGGTGTCTGACAATATGACTTTATTATGTAATTTAACCGAAAGTTGCTTAACGCTTAATAATTCATTTTCGACCATTTACGATCACTCCTTATTTCTATTGAGCCAAATAATAGGTAATAGGCCTAATAAAACAATTAAGATAGCACTCAAGGCTCCTTGCTCAAGCATTTCGTCCGATATTAATTGATAAATTTGTATACTCAGCGTGTCAAAATTAAAGGGCCTTAGTAATAATACGGCGGATAGTTCTTTCATTGACTCAACAAATACGAGTAACCATGCTACAAAAATAGAAGGCCTAAGTATTGGCAGGTGTACTTTTTTTAACATTTGCCCTAAACCTACACCCAAACTTGCAGGGGCAAGATCAACAGAATCAGGTATCTGCTTGATACCACTGGATATTGTTCCATTAGAAATCGCTGAGAAACGAACCACAAAGGCAAATACGACAGCGAAAATAGTGCCGGATAATACTAAGCCGGGCTCTTTAAGCTGAAGATACCTTGCTATATCATTAATAAAATGATCAAGGGGTCCAAAACTAGCCAATAATGCCATTGCTAAGACTGTTCCTGGTATCGCATAGCCGATCCCCGATAAACTTGAAGGAAGTATTCGCCATTTATCTAAGCTTAATCGACGATATAAACCAAATAACAATGCGAAGAACGTGGCAATAGTTGCGGCATAAAATGATACTTCAATACTGTTAAGGCTTGGTGAAACTAGACTTGTTAGCTGAGCCATATTGCTGTATTCAAATGCCATAATAACAAGTAAAGCGAAAGGTAAAAGAAAACCCGCTAAAACCAATATCCAACAAAAACCGCTAATAAATAGTTGTTCAAAGAATGACAATGTAATAATTTCAATATGCAGGTTGGGCCTATTTGATTGATGATTTTGACCGGCTCTTGCACGTTGTTCTGCAACAACCACAAACAGAATAATCAGCATTAATATACTGGCTAAAGCATTTGCTGTTGCTAAGTCGCCATAGCCCAACCAAGTATCATATACAGCTGTAGTAAGTGTATTTACTGCAAAATAATTTACCGTGGCAAAGTCAGCTAAGGTTTCCATAAGGACTAAACTCGCTGATATCGCTATTGCTGGGCGCGCCAGCGGTAAGGCAACTTTTAAAAAGCTTTGTTTTGCTGACAAGCCTAATAAACGTCCGGCCCTTAACAAGTTTTGATCTTGTTGCTCAAGTGCAGTACGCGTTAACATATAAACGTAAGGAAACAACACTAAAGAAATTACAATGGAAGCTCCAGGCAAAGTGCGTATATCAAAAAACCAATAATCACTCGGCGACTGCCAATTAAACCACCCACGTAACGTACGCTGTATAGGTCCTGCGTAATCAAACATATCAGTATAAAGATAGGCAACTAAATAGGCGGGCATCGCTAAGGGTAATAAAAGTAGCCATCTCAGAAACTTTTTACCAAAAACGTTAGTATGAACAATGAAAGCAGCACTAAAAGTACCAAAAATTAAAGATAAAAAAACGACCAACACGCCTAGTACTAGCGTGTTAGTAATATAGTCAGGTAAGACAGTTTGCCAAAGATGAGAAAACAAATCACTTGACGAACCAAAGCTGGCTAATACCATAACTAATACCGGTGTTATGAGTAAAAATGCTATGAGCCAGCAGGCACTTCGCCAGATATTATTTTTTAACGGGGCTATCAAGAAATAAAGTTCATCTTTTATAAATCAAATTTAGCTTTATCTATAAGTTTAAGCGCTTCTTTTCTATACTTTGCGATCGATTCTAACGATAATGAATCTGCTTTAAACTTACCCCATGAGGCAACTAAATCAGAAGGCATTACATCAGCTCTCACTGGATATTCCATGTTCGTTTCAGCATAAAGCTTCTGTGCCTCTTTTGACACCAAGAATTCCATTAAAGCTTTAGCATTGTCATTATTAGGAGCATATTTTGCCATGCCCATTCCTGATATATTCACATGAGCACCACGGTTATTCTGATTGGGAAAATTAATGTATACCGAATCAGCCCATAACTTCTGCTTTTCATCAACCAACATTTTGCCAAAATAGTAACTATTACCTAGCGCTATATCACACAAGTTTTGATGAATTGCTTGTACTTGACCACGGTCATTACCCTGAGGTTTACGGGCCAAGTTCACTTTAAACTTTTCTAACCAGGTGAGAGTCTCAGTTTCACCATGAGCAGCAATCATAGAGGCAACAAGTGCAATATTGTATGAATGTTTACCGCTTCGAGTGCATATTCTTCCTTTATATTTAGTGTCAGCTAAATCTTCATAATTAATTTCTATAGCACCCAAACGTTTAGCTGAATAAATATTACGTACACGTGTTGTAAGCGCATACCACGTATTGTCTGTAGCACGATATTGACTAGGAATTACATCAAGTAACGTTTTAGAGCTATAAGCTTGAAGCAGATCACGGTCATGTAATTCAATGAGCCGACTAATATCCGTTGTTAATAATATGTCTGCGGGGCTATATTTACCTTCTCGGGCAAGACGTTCCGCCATACCTTTTTTAGCAAAAATAACATTGACTTTAATCCCCGTTTTTTCTGTAAAAATATCAAACAAAGGCTTAACTAAAAATTCCTGACGATAGGAGTACACATTCACCTCATCACTAGCTTGTAAAGATGATGAAACAAGTAAAAAACTAGCAAAAATTAAGAGTAAATTTTTTCGAATGGACGTTGTTTTTTGCATTATGCTACCTTGACAATATAATGTCAGTCTCTGTCGTAAGTGTTTATAGGCTGGCAAGGTTAAAGAAAACATTACAACTTGTCAATCTATTTGAGAATGGTTCTTATTTAGGTTTGTGGGTCAGGGATATTGTCGCCTTGTGAGATCCCGCCACCCTAATACTATTTTGAATATAGCCTTGTCATCCATTTATTGATATTCGATTTTTTATACTTATCGTTCGTATTTTATTAATAGTGTCGGTTATTCATCTCTCTCTAAAAGAGTACAAAGCGACTTAGTATATTTTACGGATCCCTTCACAAGTAAAGACAAAGATATTATTTTTCGACAACCAGGCACAAAAAAGGCCACCCTTAGGTAGCCTTCAAATAACGCGTTTTACGTTAAATATATTACTCGTAATCAGAAGCGTAAGTTTCTTCATAAGAGTGCGAGTAAAGCTCGAACAAATTACCAAAAGGGTCTTCTAAGTAAACCATTTGGGCTAGTTTGCTGTCGTCTTCTGGGTGGTAGCGATGAATGTCCATACGCACTTTGCCGCCATATTGTTCAGTACGCGCCATAGCACCTTCGAAATCATCTGTTTGAAGGCAAAAATGGAATATCCCAATACGTGAGAAATCAACTTCGTGACGTTCTTGGCGCTCTTTCATTTCAAACATTTCAACACCAATGCCGTCAGTTGTTACTAAATGTGCAATATTAAAGCCTTTAAAGCCCTCACCAAAAACAGCCACACACATTTTTCCTATGGCAGTTTCACGCTCTTCTTTTACCTTAGTGTTATTCATTACAATTTTTAGACCAAGCGCTTTAGTGTAAAATTCAACCGCTTTATCCATATCGCCAACCATGAGACCTACGTGATTCATTTTCATAACTTACTCCAAAATTATATTGATTAGTTCGTAATTCGTTCGATAAGGTAATACTACGCCTAATGTCATATAATTAAAAACAATCAATGATTATGATAATGATAACGTTTCGTTATCATTATTTTGGTGTTTATTGAAGTAAAATATTGCTTAACAATTGTCAAACTACACGGTAACTTTCTAAAGCAAAAAAGGGGCATAGCGCTACAATACTTGTACTGACTTTATCAGTTAAATTGACGTTAATGCGTTAACGTTTAAAGACCGTTATGGGGCAACTATATCTTTTTTAGTTAATTATTTAACCTTAACGTCTCTGACAAACTAAGCACAATAATTGAGAGCCGGCTAGTAAGCTTATTGTCATCATGTAACAGCCAACCAACATAAACTGATTTATGTTGGTTCACATATCACGAAGAAACTTTTATAATGTCGCGCAAATTGTATTTAGGGGGTTTATATGTATAAAGTTTTTTCAAAAGTGTTAGTTATAGCTTTGATGCTTGTTGCCTTTATTGGGCAAGCAGTTGCCTTTAATACTGCTATGCCTTGTGAAACTTTAGTCGACTCTCTTTCCCCCAACATCAGTGAACCAGTAAATTATAACGATTCGAACTTACTTAATAACAACAGCTCAGAAGATTGCTGTGGTATTGAATGTTGTAATATGGACTGTACTTGCATTGCCAATGCGTGTTCATCATTTGTCTATTTTAATACTGACGTTGATGCAACGAAAACAGCCACTTTAAGTGACATTGTTTATATACCACAGCCTAAGCAACCTAAATCTATCGCTACTTTGCTCTATCGCCCTCCCATTTTTACCTTATAGAAATTTAAAAATACCAAAAATTGTCTACAACTTTTCAAGTTAATCAGCGCTATTGTGCTAATTAATGCCAGAGCAAGTACCAAGTAATATCTGAGGTAAAAATGTTTAAAAAGTCATTGAGAACAACAGTAGCAATACTGTTAATTCCTGCGTTTGCATACGCGAGTGAAAATAATAATAAAAATGAACATGAAGAAAATCATGAGCATGTTGATAACAAGATTGAAAAAATTCAAGTAAGTGCTTCTCGTTTAGGTCGTATTGTCATTGAATCGGCAACACGAACCGAAATGATTAATGGCGAAGAAATACAAGAAAAAGCACTTATGCGTCCGGGTAATATCTCTATGTTAGTGGCTGAAACAGGTGGTGTTAGAGTACAAACTACATCGCCTGCGTTAGGGAGTTCCAACATCCGACTGCAAGGAATGTACGGACGTTATACGCAACTGTTAAGTGATGGTTTACCTTTATATGGTGGCCAAACAGCTTCAATAGGTTTGATGCAAATTCTTCCTACAGACCTTGCAAATGTTGAAATAATTAAAGGGTCTGCCTCTTCTCTTTATGGTGGCTCTGCACTTGGTGGGGTGATCAATTTAATTTCACGCACTCCCACTGATAATTATGAAGGCGAAGTGTTGGTCAATGCGACCTCTAAAAATGGTCAAGATATGACTTCCTACTTTGCATCACCTTTAACTAGCGCCTTAAGCGCATCGGTTACTGCCGGAATTCATCACCAAGAAAAGCAAGACTTAGATGACGATGGTTGGATCGATATGGCGGGCTATGAAAGGGCTAGCGTTCGTCCTCGTTTCTATTGGCAAGACGATAATGGTGCCAACCTTTACGTTACCTTAGGGGCAATGACAGAGCAAAGGGATGGCGGTACCTTAGGTGAGTCTATTGTACCTGATGGTAACGGGTTCCCTCAAACACAGGACACGCGTAGAACAGATGTTGGTTTTATATATGACCAACCATTAGGGGAAGTGTTGAATTTAAATATCCGTGGTTCAGCAATGAATCAAGACCACGAGCATCAATTTGGTGCTGTTCAAGAGGATGATAGCCACGAAAGTACGTTAATCGAGTCGAGCTTATCAGGGTATTCTGATAAAACGGCATGGCTTGTTGGAGTAGCGCTTCAATCTGAGAAATTCAAATCTGATACTTTTGCTCAATTTGATTATGCTTATCAAGTGCCGGGATTATTTTCGCAACTTGATTATGAAGCAAGCGATGATATTTCCATGTCTCTTAGTGCTCGCACTGACTGGCATAGTGAATATGGTACACAAGTAAGCCCTCGGGTTTCATTGCTATACAGCCCCGAGAACTGGACGATTAGGGGGGCATACGGACAAGGGTTTTTCGCACCAAGCCCATTTATTGAAGACATTGATGAAGCTGGTTTATCGCGTCTTGCGCCGCTAGAAAACCTTGAAGAGGAGCGTGCATCAACCGCTTCTATCGATATTAGCTATGTGCTGGGCAGTGTAGAAACCAGCCTAACATTATTCGCGTCAGATATTGAGAACGTTACTGAATTAGACGTCATTAATGGTGTTTCGGATAAACGAGTTCGACTCGTCAATGCTGCTGGCGAAACTGAAATTAGTGGTGCTGAATTATTGCTACGTTATCGCTGGCGAGATATTAAATTTACGGGGAGCTATTTATACACAGACGCCACTAAAGAAGGTGACTCTAGTGTTAACCGAGTAGCTTTGGCGTTAACACCACAACACTCTGCCGGCCTTGTTGTTATGTGGGAAGAGCACGGAAGTCATTTGCTCGGGTTTGAAGCTTATTATACTGGTACACAGCAGCTTGAGAACAACCCGTATCGAGATCGTAGCCAGCCTTATTGGCATCTAGGACTGTTAGGTCAAATTACCATAGGACAAGTCAGTTTCTTTGTTAATGCTGAAAACTTGTTAAACGTGCGACAAACTAAGGAAGACTCTTTGGTGTTGCCTGAACAAGCACCTAGTGGTCGATGGACAACAGATATTTGGTCAAGAAATGATGGTTTTACCGTTAATGCTGGTTTACGTTTTAAATTTGGCGGTTAACACTACAATATATTAGGACCACAATTTATTGATTTAGCGATATTTAATTAAACCTTTGGGGTTAGCACCGCTATTTTTAGTTATAACCCTATTCGAATAACTAATACTTTATGCTGGCAGAATATGATCACTGAGCTGTTTAATACCGCCCAGTGATCAGTGTTACCTTTACAAGTAAAAGCTCGAATATTCTAAATATAGCAGCACGTTTTTTGAAATAACCCCAAAAAAATTATATAGAATTATTAGATTATATTGGTACGAGTAAAAAGCTTATGGATAAGCCAAATAGTAATTTCGTGAATTATTGTAGAGAAAAACATGCTTCCAAGGTGCCGCAGTGGACTTTAGTTCTGAACACTGGGTTTTTTCTAGTATTGCGCGGAGGTATTCGGTTTTGACTAAAAAAATAAGCTCATGAATAAGCCAAACAATAATTTCATAAATTATTGTAAAGAAAAAGATGCTTCCAAGGTGCCGCAGTCGACTTTAGTTCTGAACACTGGGTGTTTTCTAGTATTGCGCGGAGGTATTCGGTTTTGACTAAAAAAATAAGCTCATGAATAAGCCAAACAATAATTTCATAAATTATTGTAAAGAAAAAGATGCTTCCAAGGTGCTGCAGTCGACTTTAGTTCTGAACACTGGGTGTTTTCTAGTATTGCGCGGAGGTATTCGGTTTGACTAAACGAATAAGCTTATGGATAAGCCAAACAATAATTTCATAAATTATTGTAAAGAAAAGGATGCTTCCAAGGTGCCGCAGTCGACTTTAGTCCTGAACACCGGGTGTTCAGGGCGGAGGTATCATTTCAACCGTAGGCTTCCCGATACGAGCCGGGCTTGCACAATAGCTAATAATCAACTTCCTAAGGTAAAACTTATCGGCTCAGGGACATAGTTAACATACAAACACCCCAGAAGACGAAGCTAGTATAGCTAATTTTTCAAAGCGAATTAAGTGTTATTTTGTAAGTTTGGTTTGTTTGTTTTTTTAGTGTGCAGAGGTTGCTGAAAAATCAGGCTTTCTTGCGGTATTCAGCCGTTACAGCTTCTTTAATGGTCGATTGTAGTAAATCAATTTTGCTTTGCAGTGCAGCGCGCTCTTGAATAAGTTCTTTACGAGCGGCTAATAAATCGTTCGATAAATTAAGTGCTGTCATTACAAGTGATTGTTCAGGCGTTTTTATTGAGTAAGCTTTACTGTCTGTTAGCAAGCGTTGGTTTAATTCTTCCGCGGCTAATAGTAAAGATGATTCTTGCCCAGAAGGACATGAAATCTTTAATCTTCTATTTGCAACTTCAATGGTAACCGAGTGTTGACTCATAACAGGTGATTCTCACAAAAACGTCTTAATTAATAGTAATATATGCGTATCTCAGCACTATATCGATGACCCGTTCACTATGCAAGCGTTCTGTAGGGTTTTCTCCTTTAATCTCTAGCATCATAAAAGCGTGAATGTTACGATACCTAGCATTAACTCACGCATTTTATTGATGATTAAAACATGTCCAACGAAACCTCTTTAGACTTTGCCTCAGTGCAAGCAATTCTTACCTCCGAAAGCATTACGGCCCATGGCTCAGAATTACATGGTGTATTAACCGGCTTAGTATGCGCGGGTTTTACCTTTGAAAGTGAAGACTATATCGTGATGATTAATGACTTGTTTAACAATGGCGAAGGCTTACCTCGCGAAGTTAAGTCTTTGGTGAAGTCAATGTTCGCACAAGTTTGGAGTGACATTATTGATGACACTTATAGTTTTCAACTGATGTTACCTGATGACGACGACAGTATTGTTGAACGCGGCCATGCGTTAAGTGTTTGGGTACAAGGCTTTAACTTAGGATTTGGCTTACAACAAAAAAACAAAGCAGTACTATCAGAAGACGTTAAAGAAGTGCTGATTGATTTTGCTGAAATTGCTAATTTGTCTGACGAAATGGAAGAAGATGAAGACACCGAGCAAGCCTACTTTGAAATAGCTGAATATGTCAGAATTTCTGCCTTATTATGTTTTACTGAGCTTGGCTCACCGCCAGAAAGTAAAAGCGCAGAAGAAACCGTTCACTAAAAGAAATATTAGCCATGACAACATCTACTTTAGTTCAAAACACTTTATTACCGTTGAAAGAGTTCACTGCCCGTCGCGATCAGTTTTTTAAGTCGATGCCAACGAATTCTATTGCGATATTTTCTGCCGCACAAGAAGTCACCCGTAGTAACGATACCGAATATGCTTTTTGCCAAGATAAAAACTTTTATTATCTAACTGGGTATAACGAACCTGATGCCATTTTAGTACTGACTAAATCTGATAAAGAAGGCATGAACAGTGTTTTATTTAACCGCGACAAAGACCCATTGCAAGAAATATGGCATGGCAGGCGAGTAGGGCAAACACAAGCGGTTGAACAGTATGGTGTAGATAGTTGTTTTTCATTAAGTGAAGTAGACCAATACCTTCCAGATTACATCGCTAATAAAAGTCACTTATTGTTTTGCCAAGGAAAAAGTGAAGCATTTGATAAGCAAATCTATGCATGGCTATCAACGGTTAAAGCGCAAAGTCGCCTTGGCGTTAAAGCGCCGACACAACTGGTTGATTGTCGAGCAACAATAGAAGAAATGCGTTTAATCAAAAGTGCCGGCGAACTTGAAATTATGCGGCGTGTTAACGTGATCAGTGGTGCGGCTCATGCCCGAGCAATGAAACAGTCGGCGATAGGTAAGTATGAATACCAATTAGAAGCTGAAATATTGCATGAATTTGCAAATAATGGTGCAAGACACCCAGCTTACGGCACTATTGTTGCTGGCGGTGATAATGGCAATATTTTGCATTACACGAATAATGACGATGTACTAAAAAATAATGAATTGATTTTGATTGATGCAGGCGGAGAACTCAGCGGATATGCCGCAGATATTACGCGTACATTTCCGGTTAATGGTAAGTTCTCATTAGCACAACGAGAAATTTATCAGCTGGTGCTTGATGCACAAAATTTAGCGATTGACGCAATAAAGCCACAAGCGACTTTTGCAGAGCTTAATGTTTTAGTGAACAACTTTCTCACGACAGGTTTGCACCGTATGGGCATTTTGTTAGGTAATATAGATGTATTACTCGAAGAAAAAGCCTGTAAAAAATACTTTATTCATGGTTTAGGCCATTGGCTAGGGCTTGATGTGCATGATGTCGGTGATTATCAGTCAAACGAAAAACGTGAGCAATGTCGAGTTTTTGAGCAAGGAATGGTAATGACCATAGAACCTGGTATTTATATTCCGCTTGATGACTTTAGTGTTGATGAAAAATGGCGTGGGATCGCGGTAAGAATTGAAGATAACATCGCGGTTACTGATCAAGGTCATGAAAACTTAACCGTAAATGCGCCAAAATCAATCAATGAAATAGAGCAAGTAATGGCTGTGAATCACTAGTTTACTGTTTTTTTTGCACTGAATTTTTTTGTCCTACTGAACTTGCTCACTTGAATGAACGTACTGAACTTTCATCAGTAACAATGATTTTGTGTTTCAGTACTCAGTTAGAATGAGTGCTGGAAATGAACTCAGCAACTCAGGTTTTTAATCTTCACATCAAGCGATTGACGTAAATAGCCAAAATTAACTATGAAAAAAGAATTTGATATTGTAATTTCAGGTGGTGGATTATCGGGTGCATTAATGGCCTTGAGCCTGATTGACTGCGAAAATGAAAGTGGACAACCATTATCTATTGCCATTGTTGAAGCGAATCCGGTATTAAAAGATCCGACATTAACGTTTGACGATCGTGTTTTAGCGCTTTCACATGGCACCGCCACTTACTTGCAAAGCTTAGGTGTTTGGCAGCAGCTAAAGCGTTTCGCAGAGCCCATTAAAAATATTCACATTTCTGATCGAGGCTTTTACGGTAAAGCTCGACTCTATGCTGAACATCATCAAGTTAATGCGCTGGGCTTTGTCGTTGAAATGTCATTGATCGGGCAAGTATTGTTAGCCCACCTAAAAGAAAAAAATCAATTAAAGCGTAACCTTACTTGGTTTACACCTGACAAAATTACGGATATTACTTGGCAAAAAAATCAGGTTGAACTGACACTTAATTCTGAAATACAGCTAAGCGCAAAGCTCTTACTCGCCTGCGATGGTGTGCACTCCGCTTGTCGACAATTTGCTAACATTTCAGTACAAGAGTCTGATTATGGACAATCAGCACTCATTACCAATGTTAGTACCGCTATCGCTCATAATAACCTCGCGTTTGAACGTTTTACAGAAACGGGTCCTATTGCGATGTTACCGCTGTCAAAACAGGGGAGCGCAACAAATGATAGTCGCTGCTCTTTGGTGTGGACATTGCCTCCTGAGCAAGCCAATAAAATGGCGAGATTGAGTGAAAAGCAATTTAAAGAAGAACTAGAAAGTGCATTTGGTAGCTGGCTTGGTGCAATAACGCATGTGGGTAAACGTGATATTTACCCACTTAAATTGCTAATGGCTGATGAACAAGTGTTTCATCGTATGGCACTTATTGGCAACGCTTCTCATACGATTCATCCGATAGCAGGACAAGGTTTTAACCTCGGCGTGAGAGACGTTAAGCATATGGCTGAGCTTATTAAGCAGTCGCTAAAAAATAATGAAGACGTTGGACAGTTTTCTGCGCTGAGTGACTATGCCTCGCAGAGAAAATATGATCATCAGAACGTTATTGGTTTAACCGATTCATTAGTCACACTTTTTTCAAATACGTTGCCCCCCTTAGTGGCGGGTCGTAATGTTGGCTTGAAAGTAATGAACTATCTATCGCCATTGAAAAATACCTTGGTTAGAAAAACCATGGGATATTAGCGATTAAGTTTCTCGACAGTTACTCGAGGACTAGAACGTAAAACAATTCAAAAATTAAGAAGAATAACATGCAAAAATTTGATGTATTAATTGTTGGTGGTGGCATGGTGGGGTTAACCTTAGCATTAGCCATACGAAAGCAAACAGAGCTAACGGTCGCTATTGTCGACACTTCACCTCCTGCTCAATTGTCAGAAAAATCAGATGTTCGAGTCAGCGCACTCAATGTTGCTAGCAAACAAATTTTTGATAACCTTGATGTTTGGCCTTTAATTGAGCAAAAAAGGATCCAAGCTTACACCGATATGCATGTTTGGGATAAAGCGGGTTTTGGCAAACTGCTTTTTTCTTGTGACGATTTACAGCAAAATTCAGCGAGTGAACACTTAGGTTGGATTGTTGAAAACAGTGTTATACGCCTAAGCCTTTGGCAAAAAGCACAAGCTGACCATGGCATCACTTTTTACACTGATAATACTTTAAGTAATATTAGTATTGGCGAAAGTGAAGCTTTTATTAGTTTTGCCTCAACTAGCGGTGATCCTATGCCAATAACGGCTAAATTAGTGGTTGGAGCAGACGGGGCAAACTCTTGGGTTCGAGGTGAAATGGACATCCCCTTAACCTTTCGTGATTATGACCATCACGCTATTGTTGCTACAGTAAAATGTTCACAAGGTCATCAAAATACCGCATGGCAAGTTTTTCTAGAAACTGGCCCATTAGCATTACTTCCCCTTAATGACTCGGATGGTACGCAAGACCTATGCTCAATTGTTTGGTCAACATCCCCTGAAGATGCCGTGCGTTTGAATGGCTTAACTCCCGAGGGATTTTCAAAAGCATTAACAGCTGCGAGTGATGGGAAATTAGGAAATATTGAATTACAGAGTGAGCGATTTACTCATCCTTTAACCATGCGTATGGCACAAACTTTTGTACAAGACCGTATCGCTTTGGTTGGCGACGCGGCGCATACTATTCATCCTTTAGCAGGTCAGGGCGTTAACCTAGGGTTACTTGATGCAGTATCGTTAGCACAAATTATTAGTGAAAAAATAGCCAAACACAAAGCATCAACTGATGTTTGGTTAACAACGCGGTTACTAAACGAATATTCACGCTGGCGTAAAGCTGAAGCGATGGAAATGGTTGCGGCAATGGAAGCTATTAAACAAACATTTACACCTCAGCAAGGCGCAGTAAAGTTGGTTAGAGGTTTAGGTTTGTCGTTAATCAATAATATTAAACCAATAAAACAACTGATGATTAAGCAAGCCTTAGGTCTGAAAAGTGATTTACCTAAGCTGGCGCAAGTAAAAGACAAGTTAATTTAAACACCATTTATTTCAATAGCTTACGTATAGATTTTAACCGAAACGTTAATTTTGGTGCAACGTTTATGCTGCTTTATCGACGTTACCCAAAAAATTGTACGTAAATAGCCTTTTATTAGAGAGAAAATTCACCACTTAAATCAGCCACTCTTCCCCCTCGTTCTTGATATTCTTCGTATGTAAATTAACTCTCTTTGTAGAAAATAAAGGTCAGTAAAAAGTACAAAATAAAATCCCAACATTTGATTTGTTAAGGAAGTAAATCTGCTTATAATTTTGCTAAGTGACATTTTTAAAAATTAAGTTTGGATTAAAATATTTATCTGGTTTTAAATTTGTATTTTTGGCTGTTTTCTTTGTTTTTAGTTGAATAGGTAGCTTTGCGCGGCTATAATCTCACCAATTATTTTGTAAATATACTGCCTTTAAGCTCGGCTTATTGGCGAATTCATACAATTAAAGTGGAATACATACGATGACTAATAAAACCGTATTACATGCTAAGCACATTGAAGCTGGCGCAAAACTAGTTGATTTTCACGGTTGGGAAATGCCAATTAACTACGGCTCACAAATAGAAGAGCATCATGCTGTTCGAACCGATGCTGGTATGTTTGATGTTTCACACATGACTATTGTTGATATTAAAGGCAGCGACGCAAAAGCATATTTACGCCGTTTAGTGATTAACGATGTTGCAAAATTAGAGGTTGCTGGTAAAGCCCTTTATACCGGAATGTTAAATAACGAAGGTGGTGTTATTGATGATTTGATCATTTACTTCTTCACTGAAACTTATTACCGCTTAGTCGTTAACTCAGCGACGCGTGTAAAAGATTTAGCGTGGATGAATGAACAAGCATCTGGTTTCGACATCACGATTACCGAACGTCCTGAATTCGGTATGATTGCCGTGCAAGGCCCACAAGCTAAAGCTAAAGTTGCCACCTTATTAACGCCAGAGCAAACCCAAGCGGTTGAAGGCATGAAGCCATTTTTTGGTGTTCAAGCGGGTGATTTATTTATTGCTACTACCGGTTACACCGGTGAGAACGGTTACGAAATCGTTGTTCCAGAAGACCAAGCAGCAGATTTATGGCAAAAATTATTAGACGCAGGTGTTAAACCTTGTGGTTTAGGTGCTCGCGATACTTTACGCCTAGAAGCAGGTATGAATCTGTACGGTTTAGATATGGACGAAACAGTTTCGCCATTAGCCGCTAACATGGCATGGACCATTAGCTGGGAACCTACAGATCGTAACTTTATTGGTCGTGAAGTATTAACCGCTCAGAAAGCTGCAGGTGACCAACCTAAACTTGTTGGCTTAGTCTTTGAAGAAAAGGGTGTACTACGCACCGGTCTTAAAGTGATTACGCCATTTGGTGAAGGTGTTATTACCTCAGGCACATTCTCGCCAACACTAGGTCACAGTATTGCT
This sequence comes from Colwellia sp. Bg11-12, assembly GCF_014076955.1. NCBI lineage: Bacteria > Pseudomonadati > Pseudomonadota > Gammaproteobacteria > Alteromonadales > Colwelliaceae > Colwellia > Colwellia sp. Bg11-12. Next base: position 124,862 of record NZ_JACGUZ010000072.1, on the reverse strand, counting down.
ATGGCACGTGTACCTCGCAGCGTAAGCTTAGGTGACACCGTAGAAGTAGAAATGCGTAAAAAATTAGTGAACGTTAAAGTGATTAAAGCAAGCTTTGTTCGTAACGGTAAAAAAGTTTTTTAATCAATTTTTTACCATAAAATTTGTTATAGAACGATGTAGAATTATAAAATTGAACTTGGGTAAAATTTATTTACGTGGGTTCAATTTCGAATGATAATTAAGCTATAGTATTTAATTGTTAGCAAATGGTAGCAATTAACATGAGTTTTCGATAAATAATAATTAACTTCAGGAAAATAAAAAATGAGCAACATTCCTTCAGAACTAAAATATGCAACATCACACGAATGGGTACGTCAAGAAGGTAACGGCGTAGTTACTGTCGGTATTACTGAGCACGCACAAGACTTATTAGGTGATATGGTATTTGTTGAATTACCAGATGTTGATGATGAAATCAGTACCGGTGACGATGTAGCAGTAGCAGAATCTGTAAAAGCGGCTTCAGATATCTACGCACCCGTTTCAGGTAAGGTTATTGAAGTAAATGAAGACTTAGAAGATTCTCCTGAATTAGTTAACTCAGATGCTTTTGGCGCGGGTTGGTTATTCAAGGTTCAACTAGCTGACGAAGCAGAATTAGATGCTTTATTAGATGCTGAAGGTTATGCAAATTCTATTGATGAAGACTAATTTCGGGCACCTTTAGCGTTTATGCTGCGTTGCTTTTGTTACTCGTCTAACTCACTTGCTTTTTAAACCTTTAGCTAAAGGCTTACTAAGCTCATAAGACTGATAACTTTAGCGCCTTACTTAAAGGCTAACTGTTTACGAAATCTGTTATTAAGCCTCTAACTGATTGTTTGGGGCTTTATTTTAGTTACGCTGTAGCTAAAGACCAAGTTAATTAATTACCCACTTAAGAGAAGCTGTTTTATGACTACTCAATCAAAATCACTTGCTTATTTAGAGCAAACTCAAGACTTTATTCGTCGTCACATTGGCCCTAATGCCAAACAAACTCAAGCGATGCTAAATGACATTGGCGCAGAGTCGGTTGACGCACTTATCAATGAAATCGTACCAAGTGATATTCGTTTATCAGCATTGCCAGCGATTGAAGAAAGTAAAACAGAAGCACAAGCTTTACGCGATTTAAAAGCGGTTGCAAGTTTAAACAAAGTAAACGATACCTACATTGGTTTAGGTTACTACGGCACCTTAACACCGAACGTTATTTTGCGTAACGTGTTAGAAAATCCAGGCTGGTACACGGCTTACACGCCTTACCAACCAGAAATTGCTCAAGGGCGTTTAGAGTCATTATTAAACTACCAGCAAATGTGTATCGACCTTACCGGTTTAGAGCTTGCCTCTGCTTCATTATTAGATGAAGGTACTGCGGCTGCTGAAGCCATGGCATTAGCAAAGCGTGTTTCTAAAAACAAAAAATCAAATTTATTCTTTATCTCAAGTGATGTTTATCCACAAACTATCGACGTTGTTAAACAACGTGCAGAAATGTTTGATTTTGACGTTATCGTTGCTCCTGCAAATGAAGCCGCAGACCACGATATTTTTGGTGCTTTATTACAATACCCAAGTGCAACGGGTGAAGTAACAGACATTAGCGAGTTAATTGAAAAAATTCACGCAAACAAAGGTATTGTTGCGGTAGCCGCCGATATCATGAGTTTAGTGATGTTAAAGGCACCGGGTGAATTAGGTGCTGATGCCGTTATTGGTTCAAGCCAGCGCTTTGGTGTTCCAATGGGCTACGGCGGACCACACGCCGCATTTTTCACTACCTCTGAAAAATACAAACGTTCATTACCTGGCCGTATTATTGGTGTTTCTAAAGACACTCGTGGTAACGCTGCATTACGTATGGCAATGCAAACGCGTGAACAACATATTCGTCGTGAAAAAGCTAACTCAAACATTTGTACAGCACAGGTGTTATTAGCGAACATGGCAGCGTTTTATGCGGTATACCATGGTCCTAAAGGTTTAAAAATAATTGCTAACCGTATTCATCGTTTCGCAGATATTTTATGCTTAGGTACAGCAACTAAAGGCTTAACAGCTATTCATGCTAACTACTTTGATACCTTAACGTTCAATTTAGATAATAAAGAAGAAATCGTTGCACGCGCATTAGCGGCTGGCGTTAACTTCCGCACTGACGTAGCGGGTCAAATCAGTATTTCTATTGATGAAACAACAACTCGTGAGAACATTGCCGGTTTATTTGATATATTATTAGGCACTGACCACGGTTTAAGCGTTAGCGACCTTGACGATAAAATACTAAGCAGCGGCCATTCTTCAATTCCTGCATCACTTGTGCGTGAATCTGAAATATTGACTCATCCGGTATTTAATTCATACCACAGCGAAACAGAAATGCTTCGTTATATCAAAAGATTAGAAAACAAAGATTTAGCATTGAATCATTCAATGATTTCTTTGGGTTCTTGTACCATGAAGTTAAATGCAACCGCACAGATGATCCCAGTATCATGGCCTGAATTTGCTAATATGCATCCATTTGCACCGATTGACCAAGCTCAAGGTTATAAGCAAATGATTGATGAGCTAGGCGATTGGTTAGTAGAGCTTACCGGTTACGATAATATTTCAATGCAACCAAATTCTGGTGCTCAAGGTGAGTACGCAGGATTAATTGCGATTGTTAAATATCACGAAAGTCGTGGCGATGCACATCGTAACATCTGTTTAATTCCATCTTCTGCTCATGGTACAAACCCTGCGTCTGCGCAAATGGTTGGCATGAAAGTCGTTGTAGTTGCGTGTGATAAAGAAGGTAACGTTGACATGGACGACTTGCGTACGAAAGCAACCGAAATGTCTGACAATCTTTCTTGTATCATGATCACATACCCGTCAACTCACGGTGTATACGAAACAACGATTGCAGAAATTTGTAACATCGTTCATGACCATGGCGGTCAAGTTTATCTTGATGGCGCGAACATGAACGCACAAGTAGGTGTTACGTCTCCAGGTCATATTGGTGCAGACGTTTCTCACTTAAACTTGCATAAAACTTTTGCTATTCCACACGGTGGCGGTGGTCCAGGTATGGGACCTATAGGCGTTAAAGCGCATTTAGCTCCATTCTTACCTGATCATGCATTAATTACTGTTGATGACAGCACTAAAGGTAATGGCGCAGTTTCAGCAGCACCTTTTGGTAGTGCAGGTATTTTATGTATTTCTTACCTTTACTGTGCAATGTTAGGTAAGCAAGGTGTTACTGATGCGACTAAATACGCTATTACTAACGCTAACTACTTAGCTAAAAAGTTAAGCCAACATTACCCGCTTTTATATGCAGGAAAAAATGGCCGTGTAGCTCACGAATGTATTATTGATTTACGTCCACTTAAAGCAGCGTCAGGTATTACCGAAGTTGATATAGCAAAACGTTTAATTGATTATGGTTTTCACGCACCAACTATGTCGTTCCCAGTAGCGGGCACTTTCATGATTGAGCCGACAGAGTCAGAGTCTAAAGTTGAACTTGACCGTTTCGTTGAAGCGATGGTTTCTATTCGCGACGAAGTACGTAAAGTTGAATCAGGTGAATGGTCAAGTGATAACAACCCACTTCACAACGCGCCACATACGTTAGCAGATATTACTGATACTTGGGATCGTGCTTACACGATTAAAGAAGCGGTATTCCCGGTTCCAGCTGCAGCCAAAAACAAATTTTGGCCAACAGTTAACCGTATTGATGATGTTTACGGAGACCGTAACTTAATTTGTTCATGTCCTCCAATTGAAAGTTATATCGATTAATTTTATTGTTGATCACAACAGATCTAGTTGGAAACCAGTGACATCAAGTTGGAAACTGCAAATGTAGTTGGAAACTTTAGATGAATATTATGAAAGGCGAATCAGAAATGATTCGCCTTTTTGTTTGTTAACTATAAACCAATATATTTATTATTACCTTGTTGTCACAAAGTATTCAAAGTTTTACACCAGGTCACAATGCCACCTACCAAATGTGTATTGATTGAGTCAGGGTTAAAGTGACATTTAAGTAAATTTAGGCTCAATTTTTTGCTTGATGCTCTTTTAACTAAATATCAATTTTAATTATTTAAAACTTTACGTTTCTGGTGCACTATAAAATACTATTGCAAGGTATTAATATTACTTTTATTATAGTTACTATAAGGTTATTAAATCAATTTATTCATTACATAACGTTTGGTTCAAACTAAAAAAGCGACTAACATAATCAAAGTTCATATAATATTTATCCTCCTAGGTCTGTATTGTTTGTAAAGACCTCTCTAGTTAATTTAAGGAATACTAGATGGAAATTCTTGTAGTCGACGACCATGCGCTATTTCGCGAAGGGTTAGTCTATGTGCTTAATGGGCTTGAAAATGATCTAACCATCTTAGAAGCTAGTAGTTATGATGAAGCGATTATTTATCTAAATAGTCATCCTAATCTGGATATGGTTTTGTTAGATCTATCCATGCCAGATAAAGACGGTTTTGTCCTCTTAAGCTATTGTAGAGAAAATTTCCCACTTGTTTCAGTAGTAGTTTTATCAGCATCAAAACAGCAAAGTGACTTAAACCGCGCACTTGATGGTGGTGCTTTAGGTTTTATTCCAAAAGACACAACCAGTAAAGTTATGTTAAATGCACTTCGTTTGATTATCTCTGGTGAAATATACATTCCAGCTTCGATGACTTTACAGAAAAATAAGAATCAGAACAGTCATAAAATACTGACACCTCGACAGCAAGAAGTTGTCGATATGATGATGAGAGGACATTCTAACAAGAAAATAGCGTTAGAAATTGGTATTGCTGAAGCAACGATTAAAATGCATGCCACGTCTATTTTTAAGCGTCTTGGTGTAAGTAATAGAACAGAGGCTGCACTTATGATACAAAAACTAGAGCTATTTAAATAACGCGCGTTTCGATTATTTTATACTACTTAAAAATGATCTAAGTTTCATCGCTGGTACGGGTTTAAATAACACTGGTAACCCACTGTCTTTTATTTCGATTAATCGTTCTTGCATCATATCACCTGTGATTAATAGCGCAGGGATATCCTTGCCATATTTCTCGTGAAGCGCTTTAATAGCATCAATGCCTGTTCTATTTTCTTTTAACCGGTAATCAGAAATAATAACGTCTGGACTTTTATTGTTTTCTTGAAGTTGGTGCATCGCAATAGCAGTATCGACCGCAGCTATTACCTGATATCCCCAAAGTTCTAGCATACATGTGAGCCCTTCACGGATGCTCTCTTCATCATCAATAATCAGTACGAGTTTATTTGTCGGTTGAATTTGTTCGCTTAAATCGCTTACTTCGATATTTGCTTTACTCATCATTACTGCTTGTGTGACAACAATTGAAAAAATTGAACCTTTTCCTATTTCAGAGGTTACTGAAATTTCATGATCAAGTAAGTCGGCAGTTCTTTTAATGATAGATAAACCGAGCCCCAAGCCTTTTTGTCGATCCCTTTCAGGATTACTCACCTGATAAAATTCTTCATAAATCTCTTCAAGTGTCTCTTTAGTCATTCCTATACCTGTGTCTGATATTTGAATGTAAACTTTCCCGTTACGCGCTTCGCAAATAACTTCCACAGCCCCTTCACAGGTATATTTAATAGCATTAGACAAATAATTTCTGAGAATACGTTCAAGTAAATCGGGCTCACTGTAAACCGCTGGATATTCACTGGGCCATATAAGCTCGATATTATTTTCTTGCGCCTCTCTGGAAAATTCCTTAGTTAACTTGTCAAAGATATCACTCAATGCAAAGTTTTGTTTTTTGACTATCACCACACCAGCATCAAGCTGAGAGATATCAAGTAACTTGTCAAAAAGGTTGGTAAGGGCAGTTACTGATGCATTAATTTGTTCAACAACGCGTTTAACTTTTGGAAACTTAATTGTTTCATCTAGTACCGAGGTAAATAATCCTAATGCATAGAGGGGTTGACGAAGATCATGACTGGCTGCAGCAAGAAACTTAGATTTAGCTTTATTAGCTCGCTCTGCTTCTTCTTTTTGTTGTTTGAGTTGTTCAATAAGAACGAGGTTTTCAAATCTTAGTGCCAATGTTGCCTTGAAATGTTTATTAATTTTGATGTTAAATAGCGTTAGCACTAGGAAATATGTAACAGAAATAATGCCCAGGGTATTATGAAATTTATCACCAATGATGAAAAATTGAAGGGTTATCGGCAGTAACGTAGCAGGAATATAAGCAAAGTAGCACGGTAAATAAATACTAAATGTGAAGGCAGAACCTCCTGCCATAACCATTAATCCTCCCAAAAGAAAAATTTGGTATATTTGATTGTCCGCAGGTAAATAAAGAAGGCTAAGCGTCGCCCAAAGTACTCCGGCTAATGCGCTACCTATAATAAGAGATAATGCTAAAGGCCTTAAGTCTTTTGAATCAAGTTTATCTTTATAGTTGAAGTACAAGCCAGCTCGAACAGCCACCATAACAAACATTAACCCTAAACAAATTTTAAGTGAAGTCTGCGAAACGACATCGGAAAAACCATAAGACAGTGCCCAAACAACGACAAAATTAGTAAACAAAATTAAAGGAATAGAACTGTGCATTATTTTAATTTGTTCAGCATGAATTTTATCTTGAATATGTTCGTCTTTGGCTAATTGCAAAATATTCCCTTTGAGTGTCCTAGGTACCGCGAGTAAATGGTGAGTATATAGCGAGTTTATTTGTATGCTTATCATGCAGTATTTCAATTGATTCGTCCATCTTACTTCCTGTATTACAATAAAGTATAAATATCATAATTTTCAGTTAGATAGAGTTTAACTACAGACTTTAGTCTGTGGTAGGTAGACCTATGGGGACTTATACGCTGGTAAGGGTAAGCGTATTATAGGTGCATAAGGTCAATGTATACTCGGATAAATGACATAGGTTTGTCGCTATAAAGCATCAATAGAATAAAATGGACGTTTACCATGAAAAATCCAGAAATATCTTCCCCTTCAACGATAAGTTTTCCGTATAAGCCTGACTTCAGTTCAACTAAGTTATGGGTGGTCACCTGTGTACTTCTTTCTTCAATGGTTATTAACATTCCATTGAATGTCTCTTGGGGCAATGTATGAAAGTACTCGTGATATTGGCATTTTGCCTAGTCGCACTACTGGCCTATTTTTTTCAAGCGCCCGTTGTACAAAATGAAATTCTAGTTCTAGATAAAACGCTAGTAGCAAGTATATCTGAGAGAACCATTTCTGTGGTCGACCTCGTTGAGCGTATTAAGTTACGTAGTGGTGGTATTCGACAACAGATGGCCAGCGAGCAACAAAAGCAACTCGTACTCAATGAAATGATTGCTCGTGAAGTACAAGTAATTGCAGCCATGCGCGCTGGTTATAATACTGACCCTAAAATTATAGCCGCCTTTGAGAACCTTATGGTGGCAAAGCTTAGAAAGAATCAACTCGACCAGCTTCTTAATGAAGTCAACGTAACTGACAATGAAATTGCCGCTTATTATCAAGACAACATCGCTAGATACACCACACCTGCAATGACACGTTTTGCCATGATCCAATTGGCACTATCCCCACAAGCATCACCAGAAAAATACGCATCGGTAAAAACCACTGCTGAAGAGGTGTATAGCTTAGCGAAAACCTTACCTGATTCGATAAATGGTTTTGGCTCTCTGGCGGCGAAATATTCTGAGCACCAAGCCTCACGCTACAGTGGTGGTGATGTGGGTTGGTTAACTTCGGGCAACCAAGGGCAATTTGATGCTGTTATTGCTACAGCACTTACACAACTCACCCCTGAAGCTAAGTTATCGCCATTAGTACAAGCTATTGATGGCTTTTATTTATTAAAACTTATTGACATAAAGCCTGAACATCAAAAATTGCTAGCGCAGGTGTCTGGCAATATTAATAACCTAATAGCAAAGAATAAACGTAAACAGATCGAATCTGATTGGTTGCTTTCACTACAAGAATTAGCAGCACCGCTCGTTATTAATCAACAAGCAATGCAAGAAATTGATCTTTCTAATACAGCACAGTTACCTGCAAAAAAACAAGCATCACCTTTATTACCACAAGGCTAACTGATGCTATACCCAAAAATAATAATCCAGACCTTTTTACTCGGAGTCGAATAATGATTAAGTCAATATCCCCTTTTGCCAGCATTAGCGTGTCGTTTGCAATATTCTTAAGCAGTATTATTTTCAGTGGTACATCACTGGCAAATGTTAGCTGTGTAGAAGGTGGTCAATGTACTCAAACTATTGCTCTCGTACCCGGATGGAATGCTATTTATGTTCAAGTCGAGCCAAACGAGGGTGCAACGGAGGTTGTATTTAGCGACTTAGTTGATGAAACTGGGCCACAAATAAACAGCGTGTGGACTTGGCTAGCTCATCGCTCAAAAATTGATTTTATTCAGGATCCTGATTCTGAAAACTTACTCAGTGCAGCTGGTTGGTTACGATATTTTCCGCCGCAAGCACAGCAATCGTTTCTAACTAACCTATTTGCCGTTTCGTCTAATCGCGCTTACCTTGTTAATCTGGCCGGTAGTGAAAACGCTACGTTGACCATTAGTGGTAAACCCGTAGTGCCAAAAGCAAACTGGGAGCCAGAGTCATTTAATTTGACGGGTTTTCATATTGACCCTACTAATCCTCCGACTTTTTCGGATTTTATGGCGAGCTCACCGGCACATAAAGGGCAACCTATCTATCGTTTAATTAACAACAGTTGGCACTTGGTTGACGCGCTAACAACGCCAATTGAACCCGATGTGGCGTATTGGATTTTCAGTCAGGCCGGTAGTGATTTTACTGGCCCCCTAGATGTTGATTTACCACAATTAAATCGACTGGAGTACAGCACAACTTTAGAGAGTTTGACACCCCGTTTAAAAAACAACCTTGAATCAGCACAAGCTGTGTCAGTAAAAATTATTGGTGACGCTCTGGGCATGTTTTATCCCAATGAAGATTTAAGTGCCGATCAACGATGGTTAGCTTTACCCTCGAGTTTGAACTCGACCATTCCTGCAGGTGGCGAATTGCGTTTTCCGTTGGGAGTACGACGTGCCGATTTTACGCCAGAAAACTTCAATCAAACGCTCGAAGTTATTGGAACCGCTGGTAGCCGTTGGTTAATTCCGGTAAGTGCTTCTGCTCCTAAGCTTAATTCTTTGTGGATAGGCACAGTGACAATAGACCAAGTGTCGCAAGTGCAAAATTATAGGCATGACTGCGATATCGAGGCTTATGACGTTGTAACGTCTGAGGTTATCAACGGTGAGCCTGTATTAACAACAACAGAGTTTCCCGCTCAAACTTTTGCTTTGTGTACGGATGAGGAAGGTATTCCTATTACCAAAGATGCCGGTAACGTGTTGACACCAGTTGCGGATGAATTTTCATTTCGGGTCATTATGCATCGCGACGGCACACAAGTGCGCTTACTTAAAGATGTCATTCAAATGCGTAAAAAAAATCTTGATGGCACTGTCGGTGATTACGTTTTACTTACCGATGACTCACTCATAGCCGACTATACCGGCATAGTTTTGCGAGATGGAGAAGCCGTTGGTAAACGTGTTAGCACCATGGCCTATGATTTTGGTTTGGATGATTCAGGCACAGAAATCACCAGTATGGACATGGACGGAGGCGGCTCGTTAGATACCCATGTAACTTTCCAGCTGAATTTAGCTGCCACAGCGCCAACAAACCCTTTTGGTCATATTTATCACGCACAGCATGGTAAAAAAATCATAGATGGGCAAGTGGTATCAAGGGCTTATGCTTTAAATCGAAAAATGGAATTTACCTTTGAATCTATCGAAAACGGACTCGGCGCAGGCTATGACGTTAAGGGTGGAACTTACAGAGAAGTGGTTGATGGGTTACACAAATCACCCATTATTGCTGCAGGCACCTTTACGCTGCGACACGCGGCTCAAATCGATAAATTGAACCAATAAGGCATCAACCAATGAAAACTATACAACCACATAAAACCAATAATTGGTGCCTAAAGTTAGCCTGGGTATTGTTCATTATTATTGCACCACTACAAAATAGTATGGCAGCATGGCCAGTGCAATTTGGGGGTGACGGTGATGAAGAAGTTATCGACATGGCTGTTGATAGCAACGGTAATATTATTGTTGTTGGCATGTTTGTAAACAAAAACTACTTTCCTCTTGGCAGTGATGCTGCGCCACTCATTATAGAATCAGCTGGCGGCAAAGATATTTTCGTAGCGTCTTATAACAGTGGTGGTAATCTCAATTGGGTAAGAACAGTTGGTGGCACGGACGACGATACGGTTAATGCAGTAGCGATCGATCACGAAAACGCTATTTATATTAACGGTAATATTGGCGCGGGCGCTGCAACATTCGGAACCGACAAAGAGGCTAGTTTGAGTGCGCATACTGGTTTTTCAGGCAAATTTTTTGCCGGAGGGAGTAAGGATTGGGCGAAAACTACGGCGCCAGATAATGAAGATGACAAAAATGATGTCGATTTAGCCTTGTCTACAACAACGACCATTAATGCACAGCAGCAACCAGAATTTGCCAGTGAACTCTTTGGGGGTTATACCGCGGTCGCAAAGTCATGGAAAGGATACTTCAAAAGTATTGATGCTGATGGCAACTCTTTAGCCAGTAAGATGGTCGAAGGTGGGGCTCCATTATATAGACAAGAGGTTAGCCGAATAGCGGCATCATCAGCGACTGAAGTCTATGTATTGGGTGTCATTGCCGGCGCATCAAATCAGACGGGGTCTTGGTGTGGTACCAATATAGCAAGTGGTGGTGTTTATCCTTATGAGTCGTGGGTATTTGTCTCAAAATACCAAGAAATTAATGGCGTATGGACATGTCAATGGTTAACACAAGTCGACGATATTCAATATAGAGGCGACATCGTTACCGATATTGAAGGCGACGTATATTATAGTGCTTCGGGCTTAGTCAAACGCTTAGACGGTGGAAGTGGTACTGAAAGCATTTTAGGTGAAGTTGACAACCGTTCGTTATTTATTAAACCTGCTGCCTATACCGTTAGGTACATGGACCATCTCAGTACTGACCTAGGTGGGTTGGCAGTTGATGACGAACAGAACGTGTATATCTCAGGTGCCTATGTTGGCGCACCAATTTTTACCGATCTTGACGAAGCGAAACAATTAAGAGCAGTAACAACACCTTCTTTATTTGTCGCCAAACTGTCGGCAAATGAGAGAAGTGCTGACCCTTTCGGCTGGAAATGGGCAACCACAACTACAATAATTAACGACGAAGAAGACTATATTGCACAAAAAAACGCACGTATTGGATTGAGCGCCACTGGAAATACCGTATTTGTTGCGGGTTCTACTTCGGGTTATGAGCGTTTTAATGACAGTATTGTTGGTTCGCAGGATGGTGCCTTAAGTTTTGACGGGGAAGATGATTATCTTGCTTTTGCAGTGCCTGACAGAATACCCGGTAAATATTTACGAGATTATGAATTATCGTTTAACGTAAAAATGCCAGCAGACGCGCAATTTCCGCTGTCACTGGTGAAAAGTTCTGGGGAAGATGGTAAAACCTTACAGATATGGATGAGCGATCCTCAAACCCTGGAGATCCGCGAGTCTTTTGGTCGCGAGATTGAAATAACTGCAAATAACATTTATGAAGCTAAAGTCAATCCAGATAACGTTACTGAGCTTAGCTTCCCACTCGGATTTTCCATCAACGACGATGTTTGGCACAAAATACACCTCAAGCGAGGAAAGTCGGCAACTTATAGAACAGATGACTTGTTTTCCACCACATTTGAGCTAGTTGTTGGTGGAGCGTCTTTAGGGTTGAAAACTCTCGATGCCCAAACGGGTTTTGAAGTGCCGTTGTTACCTGATAACTTGTATTTTGGTGCAGGATCTACTGAGTCAGAAACGACGATGATGTCTAGTTTTAAAGGCCTGCTGACTGGCCTTTCGATTAACCTCACTCACTATAGAAAATATGAGGCGGTGGATAGTACTTTAACAAATTATTACAGTCCTCATATCAAAAAAAGCCAATGGAACTTCCGCCAGTCTAATAACACAGGTACCGTTTTAACTGATACTTTAGGCAACAATGATATTCAATTAACAGACATTAGTGCAGAGCGGAGGCCTTCAATTGTTGCTAATTTTGGCAATTTGGCGCTTAGTTTTGATGGTGTCGATAATGTTATTTTAATGCCGATTCCTCATGACACGGTTACACAACAAATACCCGTTTATGAACTTGGTTTTAAAGTATGGTTTGCTGATAATGCCGACACAGCTTATCCGCAAGTGTTAATGAGTGATAACGCCAGATTCCACTTAATTATGGAATCGCCAACGGAGATAACTCTCATTGAAGACCGTGTAGAAAATACCGAAGGAGCTTTTAAATTCAAATTAAATGCGCCGCTACAAAGTGGTCAATGGCATACCATTAAACTTAATCGAGCGCTTGAAATATATGGTGATTTTGACAATGCCGTTAGAGCAACAGTTTGGGTCGATGGTGGGCAAATTTATCGTGAAAATAACACCGGTGAATGGCTATATGAATTTGGAGGCATCGAATACAGTGGCTTTGCTGCACAAGCGGTGTCTTTTGGGCAAACAAGCAGCACTTTAGTAGGGTACGACACACTAAAACCTTTCAACGGTTTTGTTGATGATCTCTACATAAATGCTGAAGTGTATTCCTTAGATGCATTGCGACTGGTCGATCCCAATGGTCCTGAATATGAGCGGGGACCACTTACCTCAAGTGATTTAAGCCTCAAAGGTTTATGGGAATTTAATACGCCACTAACTAATAGTGTAATTCCCAATACCGCAAGCTCGGGCGCAATGATGGATATTGATATTAGCGGTTTAAGCGCGGCAGAACTTCCTAGCCAAATCATTAATAAATACGATGAGCCTCGCGATGGCTATATTTCATTATTAGATGCTGTGTCAGGCTCGTGGTTAATACCGCAAAGCTGGGAAATAGCTGAAGCAATAGCCTTGCCTGATGGCGCCTTAGCAATACAACCTGATATTAAAATAGATGGCGTATTAGTGTCAGACTATTCTAGCTATCTTTATTGGAGTCCATCTGAAGGAAAGCTCTACGCTATAGGTGAAGCACCGGGTATTGTTACTATTGAATGGAAAGTCAGTTCAGATCCCCAGGTTGAAACTCGTGTCACTACGCTGGGCTCTCCCGTCCAAACAAGTAATTTAGTGCAAACTCATATAGCAGGCACTTCAGTCGCGCTAGAGCCCGCAAATCAGATAGGTAATGAAGGGCAAAAGTTACTGTTCAGTGGTGTGGTGTATCCCGCTAATTCAAATAATTTAGTGACGACAACTGGCCAAGGTAAAATGTTTAATCGCCCACCTGTTAATGCGGGGCAGCCACCCTATGTAGTGTTGCAATATACACTTGTGGATGAAGGTCAAGCATCTAACACTCAAACGCAAACCTCTGTGTTTCAAGTGGTTTACACGAAAGATTGGCACGATGAAAATATTGTCGACATTGACGATGACAGTTGCAAAATTGGTCAGCCATTAATAGATGAACGTCATAATAACTTAAGTGGCAGAAATGGCCATGTCGTGAATTCACTATCGCGCTTCGATGCATCAATTCATAGCGCTGGTTTTGGTTCTATTATTCCAGTTAATAAACGCGCTGGAGATTTAGTAGAAGATTATATGGGTGTGGTTTGGTTTACCGCTAATACTATGGGGCAATACTGGGCTGACACACCCGTTAAATATGATTGTACTTGGCCAGAAAGCCCTAGTTCGATAGTTATTGCTAACCAGCAGGGTTTTGAACTAACAGAAAACATGATCAACCCTGTTATTTATCGACAAAATAATCCAAATGCAGCCGGTTATAATCCAAATGAAGAACATGCGTTATTACAGGATGAGACCGTATTTGTATTACGAAATGATTTAAATAGCGTGATACAAAGCGAAAATCCAAGGCTGGGCTCTGACCCTTATGTTTTGGTGAAATATCAAGACGCGGAAAATGCTGAACAATGGGCATTTAAAGTATTGGCTATTGAATCTAGTACCAATGAGGACCCCTTTGCTCCTGGCGAGACCAATGACCGTTATCGTCACACGGCGGGTTTACTTTTACAGTTACCCCAACCACTGACACGTATGGGGGTTTGCGAAGAAAATAAAATTACACAAGATCCAGACACTGCCGCTTGGCAAGACCATAAGGGTTTTACTTGGGCACGGGCTGCGGGCACCGTTATTCTTCAATATTATTACCCGTTACAAGAATATTTTGATTACGATTTAGACTCTGACGGTGTGCCTGATGTTGAAGCTGGAACTTGTATCCCTTGGTTAGATCAGTTAGCTGGAACGACAGAAAGTACAGAAATTAATAAGCCAATAAATATTGAGTATCGTTTTGAATGGCCGGAATCTGTGCCTTTGATAAAGCCGGGTGAAACCGTATTTACCTCAAAAGAAGTCACTTGCTCTAATGGCGCAGAGGCAGAAAAAGCCTGTTATTTACCTACTATAAACGGACAAGCTGCCGCTCAGATTATCTATGACCAAACAGTAGAAACCAGCAGTGGTGATGTTGCTGATGCTTTAGTTAAACTGATGGATCCGCTTAGCTCGCGAAGTGTACCTTTACTTGAGCTAAATGGCGCTATAGCGACCTTTAGTTTGCAGGGGAAAAAGTTTTTTACAGGACTGCCTTTTGTGCTTCGTTCACGTTTAAGTTACGACGAAATTAATCAAACCTTGAGCTTTAAAGGCACATTTGATGATAGCCAAATAGGCGACCCGCACTTATTACCGAATATAATGACTATCAGAGAAAGAGATCAAATTTTAGCATTGGAAGGGGTGAATGATGACTTCAAAGCCTCCCTGTGGGCATTGTACCATCTGACTCGCAATCCGAACCAACTTGACTTGGTTGCCAATGATGGTGAAGGTGGTGGCTCAGATGAACTTGCTGATACAAATTACTTGATTGGCTTACAACCCAAATACTTAGGCGTTGGCATTGATGAGAATGGTGATGGTTTCGCTATTGGAGTTGAAAGTGAAGATGAAGATGAAAAGGAAGAGAACTTTGTCGATGCCAACCAAAACGGCAAGGATGATCGCTTAGATGATAGTACTTTTAGCTTACCCGCCGGACAGTTTTTAGCTAGCGCAATCGACAGAACTATTGCGGAATCTCAAGCTATGCTAGGAACCCCTATGGCGCTTACCGCAGGTCGACCTGCTGGCGAAGGTTATATTACTGTTGCCTTCAACAATCATCCTAGTTTGAGTAGCCTTCCGGTGAGCTTGCAGGTAATAAAACTTGATACCAGTGATGGGGTTTATCAAGGGAGTATTTGGATAGTACCGTCGGATAATATTTTTGAAGAGGCATTAACCTTAC
This sequence comes from Colwellia sp. Bg11-12, assembly GCF_014076955.1. Lineage (NCBI taxonomy): Bacteria > Pseudomonadati > Pseudomonadota > Gammaproteobacteria > Alteromonadales > Colwelliaceae > Colwellia > Colwellia sp. Bg11-12. The sequence continues at coordinate 109,311 of NZ_JACGUZ010000072.1, read as the reverse complement.
GTCATACCGCTGACTTTGCTGGTGACCCAAATACGATTGATTTTTCGTGGTATTACCAGCCTGATTCAAGTGGCCAACCTGCGGCACCTGATGGAATCTTTGTGCCTGAATCACCATGGATACGACACGATGATTCTGGAGCCGGTGCGTTAGATGTCACTATTTCTGGTCCTGGCTTGTTAACCTTAAGTGATAATTGGTTTATTGCCCGTTATGGTGGTAAAGGGGTAGGAAGTGGTCTGTCTGTAGGCGATAACAATAATATACCCAGCCCTTGGGCAGGTGACCCATCGCAGCCAGCCAATGCGCCTAAAGCTATGTTAGCCACTGGGTGGATAAAACGTGTTATTGCGGGTTTAAATCCCTTTGATCAACGGGTACAAAATTTTCATACCGATGCAATCAGTACTATCAGTAGTATGATCGCACAAGCAGGTGAACCTTTTAATGGTCCGATCCCCTTTAATCCTGATCCTGATGTTGTTAATGGCGTTGGAATAATCGAGGCTTATCAAACTGTACTAAACAGGGGTAAAGATTTAAGCATTAGTTCTGGTTTCAATGATATTGCTGCCAATACGCAGTTGTTGAATGCGTCGACCCGTATTGGTGATTTATATATGTTATTGGGTAATGAGGCTTATGCTGATGCGCAAGATCCAACCATTGGTTTTGATACAAAAAGTGAGGTAGGCAGCTTAGCCTCTTCCATCTTTACCTTTCAAAATCAGTTGGACTCGCCTTTAGAAGAAGAGTTGGTCTTGTTACGCGGTCGTGATGATAGCCGTGCTGGCGTCGCGGGACACCCTGTTAATAACCGATTGTTCTGGAACTTTACCCAAGGTAGTGGAGAAGTTGCTTATGCGCAAAGTTATCGAATTACCGATCAAAATTCTGATGGATTTATTAATGAAACTGATGCTCGTATATTATACCCGCAAGGGCATGGTGATGCGTGGGGTCATTATTTAACCTCGGTGAAAAGTCGCTATGAGTTACTGCAAGAACCCAATTATACCTGGGTACCTAGAGCCGAATCTGTGTTGGTTGCTGGTGTGCCGATTGAAATTGATTATATGGACGAACGTAAGTTTGCTGCGGCCGCCGCCGCCAAAGCTCGCACCGGTGCAGAAATTGTTAATCTTACCTATCGTGACAAGTATGTTGAAGCTCCGTCAGGGCAATGGCAAGGTTATAAAGATAATGATCGAGAACGCGCTTGGGGCTTGGATGGCTGGGGACGTCGTTCTGGGCAGGGTGCTTATTTAGACTGGCTCACCGCCAACGCTATATTGCCAGCGGAAGACCCTAATCCCAGTAATGAAGGTATTGAAAAAATAGATCGAACTACGGTGGTTGAATTAAGTCAGATAATTGCTGGTTTCAATGCGATTCAAGCGCAGGTAGATAAGGCCGATGCGGGTTTAAACCCCTTGGGTTTAGCTAAAGGCGTAGTGCCATTTGATATCGACCCTAGTTTCTTGCAAGTAAGCTCTTCAGTGCAGGGACAGAACCATTTCGACCAAATTGCTAGCCGAGCTCAAAAGGCTTTAGATAACGCGGTAAAAGTTTTTGATCACGCTAGCCAACAAACGCAATCATTGCGACAGGTTCAAGATGATGTTGATAACTTGACATCATTGGTGAATGAACAAGAACGAGGCTTTAAAAATCGATTAATCGAAATCTTTGGTTATGCCTACGCTGGTGATATAGGGGGGGGGAAAACCTATCCTTCAGATTATGACGGCCCTGATCTTTATCATTATATGTATGTCAGTAGCGATTTAACCGGAGATTTGCCTAAACCGGATGGATCTTTTACAGGTTTCTTCTCAGGCATGCCATTTGGTGGCGAAAAAAGCTTCGTATTTGACTCTGACTCTCTGAGTGAAGCATATACCAATGTTGATGCTGGCGATGTGTTAGAGGTCGACTTCCCAGAAGCGAAGGGCGCCGATTGGAAATTTGTCGCCCCAACTGCATGGGGCAAACGACGTGCACCAGGGCAACTACAAGTAGCGTTGTCTGATTTACTTCAATCTCAGGCTCAATTACAACGCGTTTTGAAACAACATGAAAGTTTAATTCAACAAATAGAAGGGGCTGCAAACCTAGTTAAAGCAGAGTATGACTTGAATATTGATTCTATTGATATTTTACAAACGAGACAAGATTACTCTGTAACCTTAGATGTTGCCATGGTAACTGCGCGAGGTGTCAGTGCAACGGCAAGAGAAGCAGGTAAAATACTCGAAGAAGCTGGAGAGGCAACATCAGAGTGCTTTCCAAGATCAGTTGGTTTTTCTGTTGATGGGACATCGAGTATGCGTTGCGCTATTTTAGCTGGTTTTCTTGGAGCCCAAACGAAATGGTCGATTATAGAAGCTGGTGGCGAGATTGTCGAACTTGGACTTGAAAAAATATCAGAACGCTTAGAGCTTCAGAGTGAGATTGACTTACTGGCTGATACAATCAACGTTGACTTATTGGAACGAATTAAAGAGCTCGAAAAACTTTGGCGGGAAGAGGCTGTGCTACGTATAGAGCTTTTTACCCAAAGTGAAGTAGTTAACCAAAGTCTAGGGAATTATTATGCAAAACTTGCTGAGGGTCAGCGTTTGTTGGAAGAGCGGAGATCCTTTCGAGTCAGCGCTGCAGGTGATACTCAACAGTCTCGTTACAATGACATGACCTTCCGTATTTTCCGCAATGATGCGTTAGCTAAATATCGTGCTCAGTTCGACTTAGCGGCCCGCTATGTGTATTTAGCCGCGGCAGCCTATGATTATGAAACCAATTTATTGGGTAATGAGTCAGGCTCGGGTCGTGAGTTTCTTGCCGATATTGTCCGTCAGCGCAGTCTAGGGCAAGTGATTGACGGTGTCCCAATTGCAGGAACGCCAGGGTTAGCCGATGTGCTGGCGAGGCTAACACAGAATTTTGATCTTTATCGCGGCCAGTTAGGCTTCAACAACCCCCAAGTTGAAGAAAATCGCTTTTCGCTACGAAAAGAGCTCTTTAGACTCGCGGGCAATGATGAAGCATGGAGCAAAACTTTAGAAGATGCTCGAGTAGCTAACCTTTGGGATATCCCTGAATTTAAACGCTATGCGCGCCCGTTCGCGGTAGAAAGTTCAGGTGCACAGCCCGGCTTAGTGATCAGGTTTCCAACCACTGTGACCTTTGGTTTGAACTTTTTTGGCCATGAACTCGGTGGTGGAGATAGTGCTTACGACCCGACTAACTTTGCGACTAAAGTGCGCGCAGTTGGCACTTGGTTTGAAGGTTATGACGGCGCGGCATTGTCTAATACGCCACGGGTTTATCTAATACCTGTAGGTATGGATGTGTTACGTTCGCCCTCAGGGGATGATTTTAAAACCAGAGAATGGCATGTTGTTGACCAAAAATTGCCTGCACCTTTTCCTTTAGGAGCATCTGATTTAACGAATCCTGAGTGGATCCCAGCCAATGACTCTTTAAGCGATACGTATGGTGATATCCGCCGAATGTCGAGCTTTAGGGCCTATCACGACAGTGGTGAATATGTTCCGTCACAATCGATCAGTGATTCTCGTTTGGTTGGACGATCGGTGTGGAATACCGAATGGATGCTGATTATTCCTGGCGGCACTTTGCAGAATGACTCAGACGAAGGACTAAATCGCTTTATTCACGGGCAATTAACACCCGATGAGGTTAGTCGTGATGGCTCTGGTATTACTGATATTCTTTTACACTTTCAAACCTACGGTTATTCAGGGAATTAAGGCGATGACAATGAAACAAATTAACGTGTTCACATTGACAAAATGTTTAATGGTTTGTCTATTGTTGCAAACGAACTTCACCCAAGCGGAGATACCTGAACCTGACAATTTATTTTACGGTTCTATTTCTCTCGATAGTCTATTGTTAACCTCGACTGATACTCATGTCACTATTGTCGTTAAAAATAATGGTGAAGAAATTGCAAGTTACCGTTTGGGAGATAATCCTATTATTGAAAACCGCTATGTATTGAATATTTTGATAGATTCGTTAAATGCGCGAACTGAAAAAATTGCACGTATTGGTGATACGTTGACATTACATTATCATTCAGGAAGTCTCGTCAGCAAAGTAGGAGAAATGGTGATTGAGGAGCAAGGAGTAGCAACTGAATTTAACATATCACTGCTCTCTTCTGATCTTCATGAGGAGGATGATTTAACGGCTAACGACTCTGATGGTGATGGTATACCTGATGAGGTTGAATTAGCAAACGGATTAAACCCATTTGATGCTTCGGATGCACTTCTAGATAGTGACGGTGATGGTATAGATAATTTAAGTGAATTCTTAGCCGGAACTGATATTCAAAAGGATGAACAGCCACCTTTAGTTATTGCGCCAGGGACACTTGTTGTTTCAGCAACAGGATTATATACCCCGATAAATTTAGGTGTTTCGGCTGCTTTTGATCAAAAAGATGGTGAATTGACCCCATTGCCCGATGGAAATGGATTTTATGCACCGGGTAAATATACCGTAACTTGGACATCGTCAGATGCTGAGGGCAATCAAGGAATCGATACACAAATTTTAATGGTAAATCCCTTAGTTAACTTTTATGCAAATAAATTGGTCGCGGAAGGTGAGCGAGTTAACGTAACAGTAGAATTAAACGGTTATGCTGCGAAATACCCTGTAACCATACCTTTTGTCGTCACAGGCACTGCTGAGGCAAATGGAATTGACTATACGTTAATAGAAAGTCAAATTGAGATTGATAGTGGTTTGGTTGGTAGTACTGAATTATTGGTGGTTGACGATATGATATCGGGGGAAAATATTGAGTCTATTATTTTCACTATGGGTACACCAATCAATGCTGTTGTTGGCAATAAAAATACTTTTGTTGCCAGTATCACCGAAGAAAACATTGTCCCTCGTGTCAAACTGGTTGTTGAACAAGATAATCAAAAGACAAATATTGTTGTTATCGGTATGGGAAATATTAACGTTACAGCGGTAGTAGAAGACCCAAATATACAAGATACCCATAGTTATGATTGGTCGTTAAGTGATAGTAACTTAGTAGATGTTGATGGAGATACACTTAATTCTATTTTAGCTGTCGATTCAACTGCCCTGACAGCTGGAATATATAAAATTTCATTGCTGGTAACTGACAGTGAAGGAAATAATACTAACGTTGAACACTATATTGAACTTCTACAGGAAGCGCCTTTATTAACAGACGTTGACAGTGACGGAGATGGGGTTGCTGATAATATTGAAGGTTTTCACGATAGTGATGGCGATGGTATTGCGCAATATATGGATGCAATAGCACAAATACATTTAATGCGAGCGAATTCACAAGTGAGTAATGCTTATATAATGGAAACTGAGATAGGCTTACAGATTTCATTAAATGAGGTTTCCTTGAATGTTGGAAATAGTTCGCCTTCGATATCGATGGCGGAGCTGCAAACTGTTTTTCCTAACTTACAAGAAGAAAGTAGAGTTTTTAATGGTGGTATTTTTGACTTTCGTGTCTCAGGTATTTCTGAATCAGGTGCTTCAATAAAAATTATTATCCCTCAATTAGCAGCCATTCCTGATGAGGCTACTTATACTAAATTACATATCGAGGATTTAAGCTGGCATCAATTTGTAGAAGATAATAAAAATATATTATATTCAGCGCCCGGAGCTATAGGCTTCTGTCCTGCGTCAAATGACAGCTCTTATGTAGAAGGTTTAGTTGCAGGGTATTGGTGTGTAATGCTTGAGATAGAAGATGGTGGAGTGAATGATGCTGATGGCAAAGCAAACAAAACAGTTGTTGACCCCGGTGGCGTACAATCACCGATTGTTACCGAGGCACCACCTCCAACACCTGAGCCGTCAATTCCAATAGAATCTAGTAAAAGTAGCAGCGGTGGTAGTTTTGACTTTGGTCTATTGTTTCTACTTGCTCTGTTTTTTACTTGTAATCGTCGTATTTTATTCAGATCAAAGGTTGTGATCTGATAAATTGCTCTGTATTTATAGTTAGGGCTTCTAATGGTCGTAAATAGTCTGTTTTCAATTGGATAGGCTATTTATCTCTTATTTTTTAAGAGAATATTAACTTTTTATAAAAATGGTTTTTCTACTAAAAAAGTTTGTGTCTTTTTAATTTCTAAATTTATTCGAATACGCCAAATTTATTCGAATTTAAATGCTTTTTCTGACCAACACATTTACTTTTGTTCGAAGCAGCTATGATAAAACCCCATTGTTGTATGTAAATAATAGTTAAGATGAAAATGTTGGATTTATAAATGGCTGGTATATGTGTTTTATATGTTAATAAGCTACCTTGAACAGAGATAGATATGGCTTAGTTTATATGCATTATTGTAAAATTAAAAAGCCGCTTTCTTAGCGGCTTAGAAAGTCGTTCAAGCTATTAAATACAACTATATGTTTACAGCGTCTTTTAATGCTTTTCCTGCTTTAAATGCAGGTACCTTAGCTGCAGCTATTTGTATTTCAGCACCAGTTTGAGGGTTACGACCAGTACGAGCTGCACGGTCATTTACTTTGTAAGTACCAAAACCAACTAACGCTACATCACCACCATTGGCTAATTCAGTCGTAACAGAGCTAATTAGACTATCTAACGCACGACCAGCAGAAGCTTTTGAAATGTCTGCGCCTTCAGATATTTTAGTTATCAATTCACTTTTGTTCATTATTATTATTCCTTTTATTGTTGTTATAAACATACTAAAAAATAACAGTGAATAGAGCAATATAAATTGTCTTCTATTAGTCGTAGTTAATGCCTAGGACTAACTCAGAAAGGTTAAAAAACTAGCCTTTATGGTTTGCCTGTTCGTTATGTACTTAAATACTCTTACCTAAACTAACCAAATATACACCTGAAACATCCACCTTTCGCACGAGTGATATAAACTAAGTCTCCACCATGATTGATCATAATCTGTTTAGAAAGGCTCAAACCAATACCTGAACCTTGCCGCTTAGTCGTAAAGAAAGGCACAAAAATCATCTCTATTACATGCTCACCAATACCTGAACCATTGTCAGCAACTTCAACGTAGAGTTGTTGCGCATTGTTTTGGGCGACAGTTATTGATATATGATTATTAACCACATAATTCCCTACTAATTTTAACTGTTCATTACTATGTGATTTTACCGCTTCTATAGCATTTTTAATCAAGTTAATAAGTACTTGTTCAATTTGAGCACTGTCTAACATGACCAATTGTTTATTTTGTATATCAATCGTTAGGGTGGTATTACATTCGCTAAGTTGCTGTCTATGCAGTATTTCGATTCGCGTTAAAATAGTAGCTAATTGAGTCGGGACTAAATTTGGCATCGGTAAGCTGCTAATTTGTCGAAAGCTAGCGATAAACTCACCTAAGTATTGCGTACGAGAAGCTAAAGTATTGAGTGCTAAGGTTAAATCTTGTTTATTTTCTTCATCAATAAAGCTAAGATCTTTGGGTATTAATCCCTGACAAGTTTGTGCAATAGAAGCTAAAGGGGTTATGGTATTGGCAACTTCATGCGTAAGTACGTGAGTAAGTCGTTTATAAGCCTGTTGTTCTTTGTTTAATAACAACTCATGAATTGATTGTAAGGTAACAATCTTAACCTCTTTTCCCTGTATTTCAGCAATACTCACTTGCAGCGTTAACGTGTCTTCCTGCTCTCCATGTTGCCATTGCACTGTACTATGCAAGTTCTTCTGTGCGGCTAAAATAATAGTACCAATATGACTAAGTTCATTGACATGGCCGACACTTTTGCCTAATAACTTCGTAACCGCGGGGTTAGATTCAATAACATTACCTTCATCGTCGAAAACGATAACAGCAAGATCTACATGTACCAGTAACGCTTTTAAAAATTCGCTTTGTCGCTCGGCAGCAAACCGTGCTGATTGCATTTGTTGTTTCACCCCATGAAAATGCTGGCGCATGGGGTGATTATGGCTAAATCCCAAGGTATTATCACCATTAGCTAGCGCTCTTACCACTTGTATAAGTTGTTGATCTTGGCGCTTAAAACAGGTCAGTAATGAAGCTGTTAATGAAATTGATATCACGAGTACCAAAAGTAAAGTTGAAGACATGCCAATCGTATTGTAAATCCAGGTCAGCAATGCAATACAAGCCAGTAAAGCAACAAGGTTAATGACCAATAATAACGTGGGGCGATTATATAAAAAATTCATAAGATAGATTTCATTAAATTAAGTAATAGGGGAATAACTGGAGATCAATTATAGATCATGTTTTTTTAAACGACGGTACATAGCACCACGCGTCAAGCCCAGTGCCTTTGCCGCTTGGGTAACATTTCCCTGATGATGCTTAAGGGCAGCACGGACAGCGCGTTGCTCTAATATCTCTAAATTGAAGCAGTCGTAAACTCTATTATCAATACCAGTATCAATCTCATTTTTTATAGATATATCAGGTAAATTAGTTCCTTCGTCGATAGCTTCTTTTTCAGTTTTTGTAGTTGTGTTTGCGCCTATTACCGAACAAACATCTAATACACCACAGTCACTTAAGATAACGGAACGTTCAATTACGTGAGCCAATTCTCGTACATTACCGGGCCAAGCATATTGGCAAAGCAGGTTCATATCGTCGGGTTCAATAGACAAGTTTCTTTTATATTTACGGCTAAAGTGCTCAAGATAATATTCAGTAAGTAAGGGAATGTCATCTACTCGTTCGCGTAAGGGGGGCAAGCGTATTTCTACGGTATTAATGCGGTAAAGTAAATCTTGTCTAAAACGGTTTTCATACACCGCTTGAGGCAAGTTTTCATTGGTGGCGCAGATGAGTCGAATATTGACATCTATCGGTTTTGTACCACCAACAGGGGTGATCTGACGATTTTGCAAGGCGGCTAATAAAGTCGCTTGTTGACTCAAGGGGAGGTTGCCCAATTCATCTAAAAATAAGCTGCCCTCATGGGCGAGCTCAAATCGACCTGTTCTATCAGCTTTAGCGTCGGTAAATGCACCTTTCTTATGCCCAAAAAGTTCGCTTTCAAATAAACTTGTGGCTATCGACCCCATGTCTAAACTAATAAAAGCTTCATCACTTCTGTTACTTGCTAAGTGCACAGCATGTGCTGCTAGCTCTTTACCCGTACCACTTTCACCGGTAATTAAAATATTAGCATCCGTTTCAGCCGCTTTTTTAATGGTGTTAAAGACCTGTTGCATTGCAGAGCTTTGGCCTAAAAAATCAAAGTTTTTACCTTTTAGCGCGTGATTTAACCCTAAGGTTTTTCGAGTTAGTTTTTCTACTTTTTGTTTATCTTGAGCATGAGCGAAGCCCGCGGCAATTACGGCTAATAGCTGTTCATTCTTCCAAGGTTTGGCAATAAAGTCAGAAGCACCCGCTTTTATAGCGTCAACGGCTAATTGAATATCACCGTAAGCCGTCATTAGCACAACAACTACTGACGAGTCTTGGGCTAAAATTGACTTGAGCCAATAAAAGCCTTCCTGACCACTTATCGCATCATGGTTAAAGTTCATATCCAGCAATATAACTTCTATTTTCTGCTCGTTAATCATCTTTTCAATGTCAAAAGGATTATCTGTTGTTACCACGGTTTGATAATGTTGCTTAAGCAATAATTGGGCAGCAATCAAAACATCAAGGTTGTCATCAACAATTAAAATTGAACCCGCTTGCTTCATTGTTATTATCCATTTTTAGCATTTTTTTTAGTCTACCTATATTTGATAAAGGCGTCTAGTAATTGCCTGTCCATAAATGGACGCTTTGCTGGTTTATGTACCATTAATGGACGCCTCTAGCTGTCGGTAAAATCAAGTGAGAATAATTAAGTTATTGTTTTTATTGTATTTGATTGTGTTTTGGTTTTTGGCACAAGTCTTGTAATAACAATTGATAATTAGGGCATCAATATCTTATAAAGCTAAACGCGAGTTAATAGGAAGACACTAAATGGATAACTTAAATGGATAAAAAAATAATCAAATCTCCGTTCAAAAAGTATGTAAAGCATAGTATTTACGGTGTGATTATTTTTGCTATAACCTTCGCGGCTTATAGCTTTAGTCAATCAAGTACAGAAGGACGTAGCCATAACTTAGCGATAAATACCCTAACTATAAGCTCAGTGACTCAAGGTACATTTGTCGATGCTTTAAGTTTGCGTGGTCAAGTTGTACCAAAAACAACCATTTACCTTGATACCACTTCGGGTGGCCGTGTAGAACAACGTTTAGTTGAACAAGGTGATTTTGTTAAAAAAGGACAACCTTTAGTGCGTTTAAGTAACACAAACTTGCAGCTTGATGTGATGGGGCGAGAAGCACAAGTGACAGAGCAGCTCAATTTTCTGCGTAACACCCAAATGAATATGGAAACAAGTCGATTAGATTTACGCCGTGACTTATTAGAGGTTGAATTACAGATCAGCCACTTAAAGAGACGTGCAAAACAATCATCAACTTTGGTCAAAAAGGGCTTGTTGGCCAAAGATAGACTCGCAGAAGTAGAAGATGATCTAAATTATTATAAAGCCAGAAAAGTACTAACCATGGAGCGTCAGAAACAAGAAAACAGTATACGTAAAGTACAAGTACATCAGCTAGAAGAAAGCGCTATTATGCTAGAAAAAAACCTACAATTTGCCCGTGAAAATTTAAACAATTTGTTAATAAAAGCCCCCGTCTCAGGTTATTTAAGTGAGTTCAATGTTGAACTTGGTGAATCAAAAGAACGTAGTGCCCGCCTCGGACAAATTGATATCCCCAATGAATACAAATTAGTCATTCGCCTTGATGAGTTTTATTTAAGCCAAGTACAACGTGGATTAGCCGTTATGGTTGAGCTTGAAACGGGTGATTTTATGGCTAAAGTCAGCAAAATTGATAGCCGAGTTAATCAATCACAATTCCAAATTGAAGTTGATCTACCAACCGATGCTGGCAACATAAAACGTGGACAAAACATTAATGTTGAATTGATGTTAGGTGGTGACAAAGAACAAGCTTTATTGCTTAAACGTGGTGCATTTTTTAGCAATAGTGGTGGGAATTGGGCCTATGTACTTAACGAAGAGGGTAGTAAAGCGGTTCGAAGAACAATTAGCTTAGGGAAAAAAAATCAAAAGTATTTTGAAGTATTGTCAGGCTTGTCACTAGGCGAAAAAGTGATCACATCAAGCTATGGCAATTTCGATAAAGCGCAAAAGCTGCAATTAAACTAATTAGAATTAAAGGAATAACAATAATGATTAAAATAAATAACTTAAGCCGTATTTTCCGCACGTTAGATCTAGAAACAGCCGCATTAAGTAATATTAACTTAACTGTAAACGAAGGAGAGTTTGTGGCCATTATGGGCCCATCCGGTTGTGGTAAATCAACTTTATTATCGATATTGGGTATGCTCGATTCTCCTTCCTCAGGCAGTTTTGATTTTGATGGCTGTGATATCGCCAAGTTCAATGAAAAAAAGTTAGCTCAGTTACGTAAAGCTTCAATTGGTTTTGTCTTTCAAAGCTTTAACTTAATCGATGAACTTACCGTTTATGAAAATGTAGAACTGCCACTGCAATACCAAAAGATTAGTAAGGGTGAACGTAAACAGCGTGTTGAAGCGATTTTAAAACGCGTTGGTATTGACCACAGATCTGATCATTTACCACAACAGCTTTCTGGCGGCCAGCAACAGCGTGTCGCCGTTGCTCGTGCTTTAGTTATCAACCCAAAACTGATTTTAGCCGATGAACCTACGGGTAACCTAGATTCAAAAAACGGTGATGAAGTTATGGCGATGTTACGTGAACTCAATAAAGAAGGCACCACAGTAATTATGGTCACTCACTCAGAAAAAGAGGGTGATTATGCCGATAGACTAGTGCGACTTCTTGATGGTCAAATCATGCTTGATAAAGCTAATCAAGTTGGTATAAAAGTGGATATGCAGTCTGAGGTTGCCTAACATGATCGTTAATTATTTTGTTACTGCGTTACGCGCTATTAAAAAAGACAAACAACATTTTTTTCTTAATGTCAGTGGCTTTAGTGTCGGTATCGCCGCGGCTATTTTGATGGCGTTGTTTGCACAGCATGAATTGTCCTATGACAAACATCAGCCAGACAGCGAACGGGTATACCTTGCGCATACTGATTGGACCTCGATAGGATTACAGGCAATTTCACAGAGTAGTTATAGTAATGCCGAAACATTTAAAAACCATAGTCAGGTAGAAGATATATTTAGATTAGTAAAGTCGGATGATCTCAGCCGGCTTAATCTAGGAGGGAGTAAACTAGTACAAGTGGATGGCAATGATTATCGGCTGAACAACTTTTATAGCGCAAGCACTAATATTCTCGACTTCATTGCCTTAGATATTATCGCCGGTGATATCACTCAGGCCTTAACACAACCGAATCAATTGGTATTAAGTGAATCAGAGGCATTGCGCTTGTTTGGCGAGTCTCTAGTGGTTGGTCGCACTTTAAAAAATCAGCAAGGCCAATATACTATCGGCGCTATTTTTAAGGATTTAGCACAGAATAGCCATGCTCAGTTTGATAGTTTAATTCACATGCCAGCTAAGTTTATTCAAGAGGGGCAAGGTTATGCTTATTACAAGCTTTTAGCTAATACCGACATAGCCAGTTTTGAGCAACAATTGACCACTAAGTTACACAAATCATGGGGCCAAGAGGGGAGTAGCACAATAACCATGACCTTAATAAACATGGAAGATTTACACTTAAAAAGCAATGGGCCGTTTGTGATGAAAGAAGGTGGATCATCGACAGTATTGCAAATTTGCATTGCTTTGAGTGTTATGTTGATCGTGATTGCTAGTATCAATTTTATCAACCTCAATATTGCCCAATCGGCTAAACGTGCTAAAGAAGTGGGTGTTCGTAAGGCCTTAGGAGCAAGCAAATGGCAATTAGTGGGCCAGTTTCTAACCGAATCATTTTTGGTAGTAACTCTGGCAGCCTTGATCGCTTTTACTCTAGTAGAAACGAGCTTACCCGTATTTAATCAAATGGTGGATAGGCAGCTTAGTTTGAATTCTGGTTTTATATTATCAGCTAGTATTTTGATCTTAGCCATAGGCTTGTTGTCAGGCCTTTATCCTGCGCTATTTGTCGCTTCTTTTAGTGCCAAACGTGTACTCAGTGGTGATTTAGTACGAGGCGCTACTGCTGTTTTTGTTAGAAAACTAACCCTGTGTTTACAGGGCGCTTTATCTGTCGGTTTAATTATTGCCGCGATTTTTTTATCTCAGCAGATTAATTTGATTGACAACCTAGCCGTTGGTTATGAAAAATCATCACGTTTGGTGATAAAAGAGCTACCTTCTGAGGCCTTATACACACAAAAAAATAACAGCTTATTGACTTCGATTAGAAATTTCCCAGGAGTTGAGCAAGTAACTCTTTCTAGTATCGACTTAACCAATGATATTAAAGGTAGCTTGTATTTAAGTTGGCCAAATGGGGAAACATTAACTGGCCCTCAACCTACGATAGCCACTGGTTATTATGCGGTTGAAACCTTAGGACTTACACTGCTTGCCGGTCGTGATTTTTCGCCTCAGTTCAGTGGTGACTGGTATCAGATTGATGATGCAAAAAATAGCACTGTCGGAGTATTAGTCAGTCGCCGCATGGTGGAATTAGCTGGTTATCCATCGCCAGAGTCAGTTATTGGCCTGACATTGATGGACACAGAATCTAAACTTACCGCTAAAGTGGTTGGCGTTATTGAAAATGTTAAAGTTGGCTCGGCTCGGCAACAAGCTTTGCCAATATCCATTAACTTGGGGTTTTACGGCCCCCTTAGCACAGGACATATCATTATTAAGGCGAGCAATGCCAATATGGCTAAGCTACGCAGTCAAGTTCGTCAGCTAATACGCCAAGAATTACATTTAAGTGACGTAAAAATAACCACGCTTGCTGATGATTACGCCAACGCCCATAAAAACGAACACAGGGCATTAGAAATGGTCACTCTTTTTAGCTTGTTGGCCATTTTCCTCAGCTGTTTAGGCACTTTCGGTTTAGCGTCGTTTGCTACTCTTCGCCGTCAGAAAGAAGTGGCGATGCGCAAAGTGTTAGGTGCGTCACGTTTAAGTATCGTGAACTTACTCGCAAAAGAGTTCCTACTATTAGTGGCAATAAGTATTGTTATCGCCTATCCACTTAGTTACTGGTTGATCGGTGACTGGTTAGCTAACTTTAATGAACGTATCGAGCAAACAGTTTGGGTTTACGTTATTGCCGCAGCAATGATTACTGTGATCACTTGGCTTACCGTGGCAAGCTTGGCCTTTAAAGCGGCCAGTAGCAGACCCTCACTTACTTTACGTGACGAATAGTAATGAACGTTAAGGTTTATTAGTTTTGAGCGATTAGTTTATAACAATCGCTCAATAGGGAAAAATATAGTTGGCTAACGATCGTACCTAGAAATTTTAGCCAACTACAATTCCCCGTTAATAGCTTGTCCAGATATTTTTAACTTTAAAAGGATTAATTAAAGTGCCACATGTCTTCGGATCAGAACATCTAAAGCAAACGTTATCAATCACGTTAAATAAATTTGTATTATTGATTTTTTTATTTGTGATTGCGTATTTCGGATATGAAAAATATGCTTTTGATAATGCAGAACAAATTGAAGCTTCGGTTCTAATTTTAACCCCTCAAGTTAATGATATATATTTTTTAGACATGAGATTACTCAGTAATAATTTAGAACGTAAACACAAATATAGATTAGCTAAAGTGGTAAGTGTTACGGGTAATAATGTGGCTATAGTTTATGGAAGGGTTTTCTATCAATGGAAAAATTCAGTAGTCAATCGCATTAAACACGATGATTTAAATAACCATAATTATTTTAAGTTAATACCCGATTATATTCCTTTTAGCACAATCAAAAAAATGAAAGCTAGCGGAGCTATTTATTTAGTTAAACGGCCAATTCAAAATAAACTTTATGGTAAATACGTTAACTAAGATTTCAAGTGGTTGTATTGTCACAGAGGTCGCCCTATGTTTAATTAGTTCTATTATGTAAGGTGTTTAATTGGCTTGGAATAAAGTGCAATATACAAACCATTCAAGCAAGCTCTTCTACAGTTGGCTAGGTTCCTCTTTATCTCGATAACGCCGCCTAACGAAATAGCATTAACATCCAGTATTTCCAAGTTTCAAGCAGTAAGTACCCCATGAATAGGCCATTTTTTATTAGGAATAGCATCGTTATGTAAGAGATTTTATGTCAGCTCTGTGATCATAAAATTTCTTACATAACACGTATACTATTCCACATTCGAGGCATTAGTGAGTGATTCAAATTAGGTGTTTTGTAACGCCGATAAGACATACCTCACTTTCAAAGCTCTTCTTTATCTAACAATTCCATTAATCCAACCAGTGCAGCGAAAAGTACTCCCCCCACAGGCCAAACAATCCAAGTTACACCCCAGTCCATCGTCCATAAGCTCCAGCCAAGAAATATAGCTGTTAGCAAAGGCCAGTAGAATGCAGCAAGCTTTTCAGCGCGTTTTGTACGTTTACTTTTAGTGGTCGCTAAACAGCTATCTTTTAGAATATGGTTGTAGGCATCATATTTAGCAGAGACAGGAGCTACAATGAATATTCCTGCGGCTATCATAAGGAGCAGTACAATTAACATCATTAAAATTGTATCTGAACCATTAGCAAATATGCTAACAAACATCAGAGGGACAAAACTGAAAATGAACATAAATATACCTACTGACAGCCTTCGATTATAAGTAACTCTAAACTTTTTTAATTTTTCTTTAAAAGCACCGTGCACACCATAGGCCAACTCGAAGGCTTCATTATCTATCACATCGGTATCACTTTCATATTGGTTGATTTTGATAAAAAAGCTAATGCCAATAGAGATCATAACCAAAATACTCGCAACTCCTATTGCTGCTGCGATATCACCTGTCAAATTTAATCTATTTGTTTCAGCCATTGCCAAGAAGAAAAACAGTGGTATTACTGAGCAGACACAAAACATAACCCCCTTAGTAATTAAGGCTGACACTTCCATCTTATTTTCAATATACTTCGCCGCTTGTTCCAAGCTAATTAGAATGGTGTCAGGCTCTTTACTTTCATCTAGGGAATCAAATGCTTCAATTTTATCCTTCAGCAGAAAGTCGGTTGAAACGTCAAAAAGCTCTGCTAATATAATTATTCTATTTAAATCAGGTATGCTATTAGTACTTTCCCATTTAGAGACTGACTGCCTAGAAATATTCATCTTTTCAGCCAATTCTTCCTGCGACCAACCAACTTGTTTTCTTAATCTAACAATTTTTTCTGCTAATATCATAAAGTTCATTCCTTCATCTGTAGTTGAGTGGTAAGCATAAAAATTCAGGTGGTTGCAGACCAGCAAGTCAGGTTGTTAATTTGTCAACCAGCAGTTGCAACTAGTCTAAGTGTTTAAATTTTAATGTTATTTTTATGCCGATAAGCTGGTTTTATTTAAAAACTCCAACCCGAATATAGTTCCTAACTATCAGTAGATTATTAATATAATGGCAAATTTCTATATATAAAAGCTCTATCAGCACAATGCATTAACCGTGTGCCACTAGAGCTAATTTTGTATGCTAGAGTCTTTTATGTTTACTAAGTGATCTTGAACTTGGATTCATTACTGACTGTTTAAGGTTCAAAGTTAACGTTCAATAACCGAAGGTGAACGGTATCAATGAGCCCTAAAGCAGACCGTAGCTACTACGACACCGAGACTTCCGCTTTGCGCACAAAGTGAGCGTTAATAATTCAAAAATGGCTATTTATTAAGACAAATTCGTGTCTACATTAGGCCAGCTTTGTAGCATGAGTGACAGTTTATTTAATTAGTCGGTTTGAGTTTTTGTTAAATAATGTTGAAGGTTAACAAAATTATAATTGTTAATAATATAGGTTTGTAAAAACTTAATTACAAAGTAATGCTTTTTATTTAAGAACAAAAAAAAAGACCTCAACTCACCATATAATTTCAGCAATATATCACTATTTTTAAAGCGATAATTCAAATATATTATTAAGATCATCTCTAGAGCCTGCCACTAAATCAGCTAAAGTGTATTTATTTAAGGTACTGATAAAAGACTCTTTTGCCTCATTTAGAATACTTTTGAATTTGCAAGCGGGTAATATCCGACATTTTTGTGTTTCACAATCAATAATTTCTAAAGTACTCTCCATTAAAATAACCATATCTCCAACATTTATATTTTCAGGCGATAACTTTAAGAAAAATCCCCCACCTTTTCCCCGCTGTGTTTCAATAATTTTTGCTTTACCTAATTGGTGCACTATTTTATTAACGTTGTTTCTAGAAATATTATATAGCGTACTAACAGCATCAATACTGGCTTTTTCATTTTTGGGCAAAAGAGCGAGATAGATAAGAATTCTCATTCCGTAGTCTGTATGGCGAGTTAAGTGCATATATTTTCCTTTTAGTACTCTACATATTTCTAAACATAAATCTGGATTATTGTGCTTTAAAAAACGGCCCAAGCCCAAAAATTTGAGTAGACTTTAAGATATGCCGGGTAGCTCGTCAATTGACTTTAGCTTATCTATTTAAAAATTATTTTGTCAGCATAAATGCCTGTGAATAAATAAAGACGAGCATTTATGAAATCGTCAATAACATGCATTTGACATGTATTATATAGGAGGCATACAATAAGGTACATACAAAATGTATCTATTGATTTTGTTTATTTTATTATTAAGAACAAGGAATACTGTATATGAAAAACTTAAAGACAGATGTTGTTATTATCGGTGCTGGTCCTGTTGGAATATTTCAAGTATTTGAATTAGGTTTGCAAGGCCTCAAAGCGATAGTTGTAGATAGTGTTCCTGAAATCGGGGGGCAGTGTTCGCAACTTTATCCAGATAAACCTATCTATGATATTCCTGCTATTCCTATTGCTTCAGCCCAATCGATAATTGATGCGTTAGAGAAGCAAGCATCTCCTTTTAATCCAGAGTATTTGTTATCACAAAAAGTTATAGAGATTCATAAAGAAAGAGACAATTTATTTTTTGTCAAAACAGACAAAGGTATTTTACTTGAATGTAAGTCAGTAATTATTGCCGCAGGAAGTGGCGCTTTTGAGCCCGTTCGTTTAAAAGTGAAGGGAATTGAAGAGTTTGAAAACCGTCAACTTTTTTATAAAGTAAAAGACAAAAATTTATATAAAGATAAAAATGTTGTTGTTTTAGGTGGTGGTGATAGCGCTTTTGACTGGGCACTTACATTACAGCCCATTGCACAGAGTGTTCTGATGATTCACAGAAGTACTAACTTTAGAGCATCTGAAGCGAGTATTAATAAAATGGAGCAGCTGTGTGCAAGTTACGATATGCAATTTTTAAACGGGCAGGTCGTTGATTATACGAAAGACGGAGACTCACTAAGTAAGCTTATTGTTCAGTCTTCAGGTTTAAAAAGAACGGTTGATGTTGATCATTTACTTGTTATGTTTGGCCTCTCGCCAAAAATTGGACCCATAGCTGATTGGAACTTTGAAATGAACCGTCATCAAATTTGTGTCGACACCGAAAAGTTTCAAACATCAATTCCAGGTATATATGCTGTCGGAGACATAAATTACTATCCGGGTAAAAGAAACTTAATTTTAAGTGGTTTTCATGAGTCAGCATTAGCGGCTTTTGCTATTAAGCAGTCAATGGATACGACAAAGCGTGTTGCTACACTATATACAACCACAAGCCCTATTCTACAAAACTTGCTTAAATCTGAAGATATAGCTACTAATTAAATGTGATCAAAAATTTAGACGGTTAAAGTTAGGTCAATATTTAACTACGCCACGACAAAGCGATAAGGCTTATTATAACGTTAAGGAGCATCAAATGAGATTTCATCAATTAAAAGAAATATATGAACATGTAATGGAAATCAATCAAGAATTGAATGGTTTATATAGCTGTTTTTTAGAAAACACTAAAGATGAACGAACACGTATTTTTCTTCATTATGTCATTGAAAAACAATCAGAGAATATTCAAGGCATTAAGAAATTAATTAGCGATGAATCTATTGGTGTGCTCAGTACGTGGCTTGACGAGGATATTGAACATCAGATATCAGCGCGTATTAATAGTTTTAAAGCAAAGCCAGATGTGAGTATTGATATTGTGCTTGATATGACCACAGAAATAAGATTTCAGCTAAATGATTGGTTACTCCTTATTAAGGGACTAGTTTCAAGCGAAACCGTTAAAACCCATCTTGAGAATTTAATTGAATTTCAACAGCTAAAGTCTCAACAACTTATGCACGCCGTTCACCGCATGGATGATATTTAACAACGTACTGTGATAGTCTTTTCTACAGGCAATTATCATGTTGTGTGTATGTATAACATTAAGCAAAACACCTAACACCGATTTTACAGTGAAGTATTACCAATCGGTGGTGAAAAAATGAGTGGGTAGATACAAAATAGAGTATGTCGTTAATTCTGCAATGCATATTATAGCTGGTGTTATCTCGAAGGCTAACATCAATAAGCTTGCAGGGATTGGTTATCATAAAATCCTAACAAAAATTTTACGTGTTAAAAGTACCGCGGGCTACTTTTACTGCCTGCATACATTTTAGCCAGCGATTTTATCCACTAATGGCTGTTATATGCCTAAAGGAATATAGTGTGAGGTTTCCCCTTTTATTTTTATTATCAATATTTTCGTTAAACTGTTATGGCTTAACCAATTTAGAGATTAAAAACTGGCAAGATGATCTTGATGTTTACTCTCAAAGGCTAACAGAGAAGCACATAGACCTTTATCATACAATTTCCAAGCAAGCATTTAATAAAAAAATAATGCATCTGAAAAGCACTTTAGCTACGTTAACAAACAATCAGATTTTAGTTCAATTAATGAAGCTAACACACAGCATTGGCGATGGGCATACATCATTACCTTTATGGGCAGCTAATCTAAAAAGTTTTCCTATTCAATTAAAAATGATGCAAGGAAAGCTTTATGTTATTAAAACAACAAAAGATTTTAAACACCTTCTTGGCGCTAAACTTGAAACAATTGACGGTATTCAAGCAGAAGAAATTTATCTTTTATTTTCTCAACTCACCCCTTTCTCTGAAAACAAATACTCAACACAAGTAAGAGCAGCAGAGTATATTCCCAAAGCTGAACTGCTTAATGGCTTAGGGGTTATTAATGATACAGATCACGCTTGGTTCACATTTAAAGTGGGTGAAAAGCGAGTAAAGCAGCAATTAAAATCTCATCACTCAAACGAATATAACGCTTATCTCTCAATTGAAAACTACTCTTTATTTCCTGTAGAGGAAAAATTAAACGACAATCTTTGGTTTGGGGCGTCAACTAATAAAAAAGTAATTTATGTTAAGTTTCGTCGTTACACCTCAATATCGAACATGGGGTCATTGGCTGAAGATTTACTTTCTTTCATTAATGAACAAGCGTCAGAAAAGTTGATAATAGATCTTAGAGAAAATTATGGAGGTAATTTTTTTATCGGTTTAAAACTTGCTGAACTGCTTGTGTTGGCTGATAGCATTGATTGGAAATCAGGGGTTTATGTTCTTATTGATCATGCTACCTTCTCAGCTGCAATGAGTAATGCCGCACAATTCTCACAACTATTGAATGCAAAGTTAGTGGGGGAGCCTACCGGTGCTAAACCTTCAGGATATCAAGATATGGGACAATTCACGTTACCAAATTCTACACTAGGGGTAACGTATTCAAAGCGGTTATATCATTTTGGTAATGACACAAAAGATGCGTTATACCCAGATGTTGCCATTGAAGTTTCAATTGATGATTACCTTTCTAATAATGACCCTCAATTGCAATGGATAATACATGATGTGGGTTTGAATTAATCCGCTTATAACAACTTGCTCACACGGATCAAGCTATGGCTTTGCTTGCGCCTGGTAAATTACACGAACCATTATTTAGCTTGTTACTGACCTAGTTAGTTATTATAGTTAGATAACAAACGGTTATATATTCATCTAAAGGAATAGTAAAATGAAAAAAGCACTATTAATATTATCATTAGCATCAATTTTGATGTCGTGTGCATCAACAAATGCAAAGCAAGAAAAAAAAGAATATCTAGATTTAACAAATGATTATGATCAAAGTACTTTAGCTCAATATTGGAAGGTTAGTAAAAGAGTTGACCCTAAGTACCCAATAAATGCCGCTAGGCAAAATATTTCTGGATGTGTCGAAGTACTTATAGGGATCAATGAAAAAGGAGAGGTTGATGGCTATAAAATCAATAAATCTTATCCAAAAAGGGTATTTGATCAAAGTACTCAAGCTGCATTAATGGCTTGGAAATATGAACCCACAAAAGAAAATGCAAGCCATCAACCTGTTTTAACGTTAATTCAAATGGATTTTCAAGTTAAACGTAGTAGTACAGATGATAGCTTTGAAAAACACTGTGTAAATAAAAGTGTTTAACTCTATAAGAATATGCAGACATGAGAGTGAAGATAATTACATTTATTTTTAAAGCGCAAGTTTCTATCTGCAACGCTTTCTTATTCAGTTTCATGATTAATATTGGGTTGGTTGGTAGTGTGCAAGCTAATACAATTTTAGAGCAAATAGAAGCACAAGAACACCTGCTTGGCGCTCGTATAGGTGTTTCTATTTATGATGTAAAAGCCAATGACTCATGGGATTATAATGGCAATGCTAAATTTCCATTAATGAGCACATTTAAAGTACTAGCCTGCGCAAAATTACTTGCTGATGTTGAAAAAGGATTACAATCTTTTGATACTTCTACCGTTATAACCACAGATTCTTTGATTAATTGGTCGCCGATAACAAAAAAGCTTGTTGGTGAAAAAATCTCGTTAAAGGAGGCATGCTCAGCAGCGATGATCATGAGTGACAATACCGCGACCAATATTGTACTTAAAGGTATTGATGGACCCAAAGCTTTAACGCAGTTTATGCGTGCTATTGGCGATGAAGTCACTCGGTTAGATAGAATTGAACCTGAATTAAATGAAGCACTTGATGGGGATAAAAGAGATACCACAACCCCAAATGCAATAGTGAAAAGTTTGCATACCTTATTATTTGGTGATGTATTATCTCAAGATTCAAAAGTGCAACTCAAGCAATGGATGATAGATAACAAAGTTACGGGGAGTTTATTACGGTCGGTACTCCCTGAACATTGGTTCATTGCAGACCGTTCAGGCTCTGGGGGCTTTGGTTCCAGAGGAATTACCGCTGTTGTTTGGTCTGATAAACGAACACCGCTAATTATTAGTATTTATTTAACGCAGACCGATGCCACTTTCGCCCAACGTAATAAAGCCATTGCGGATATAGGCAAAGCAATATTCGCTGTTTATCGTAAATAAACGCTAAAAAATTGTGAGTTTTTATTAAAAAACCGGCATAGGCCGGTTTTTTAATTTATTAATCAAGGTGATTTACTCAGGGTTATTGCTAGAAAGTAAAGGTTTTGCTGTCTTTTCCTCCTTTTTCTGAGTCTACTGTTACCTGGTAACTGCCTTTGCCATCAACAATCCACTTAACGACAGTTGTTGAATGTCCAGCAATAGTTGCTACTTTAATTGTCGCTGGGTTTAAGTCGTGGTCAGTATGCGTGTTAGCCCCCTCACTAATGACCGTTAACCCACTTAATATTTTAAAGTCTTTAGATACTATAGATATACGGTCTTCAAAAGACAGGTTGTTATTAACATCTTGTGACAAGCGTGTCGGTATTGCTCTTTCATTTGCAATGTTAGCGGTGATCTCATACAAACCGTTACTGAGCTTACGTGTTGACGAACGTGTCACTTTTAGTTGTGGCATATGGTAGGCATGAAATAAGGTAAAGGCCATATTTCGGTGTGCTTCTTCCTCTAAAAGAAAAGAGGGGGGTGTTCTACCAAAATTTTTCTTAAAACCGCCTACTTCAATATCACCATAAATAGGGTGCTTTACTTTAGTCCAAGGCACAAACGCGTCACCAAATAAAAGATGCGTGTTGAAATTATGGTTTTGATCACCCAATTTGTCACGTGTCTTGTCGTTTGGACGAAACATGTTAGCAGAAGTCCACAGTTCATTGGTAAATGCCATTATGCCATTGTTGCCATAAAACCAGTCAAACTCACCACCGTAAACTTGATAGAGATCTTTCCAAGCAACAAGATAGCGATAATTTGGCAATATTTGTTCACCTTGGTTGGCAATAAAGTCGTATACGCCAATATCAGAACGAGTGTATTTGTTATTTGCTTTACCGGGGCCACGTAAAATCATACCGCCAGCATTGTGGTAACTTTGAGCGGCAGCAATGTTACGGTGAGCTTTAACAAATTTCGCAACGGCACTGGTTTCTTTTAATGAAAAAGGATAACGACGTGCGCCTCTTTGAATATAAGCAGGCTCCCATTCATTTGCCCAGTCACGATTAGGATCATATTCGTAAACCCCTTTGCCATCTTCGTTTACACGGCCATCACCATCGTTGTCATATCCTTCAGCGCCTAACATACGATAATCGCCCGTTTGACCTTCAGCAACACGCACCATTAAGCCAGGGTATTTTTCGTCTTCTTTATGCGTACCACGTACCGTATCTTTAATACGCATGCTAGTAATGTGGCCATCATTATTTAGATCTTCTGGACCGTCTTCATCTATTTCACCGTCAAGGTCGTTATCAGTGGGAACCATGCCAGAGCGAGGAGAGTGCGCGGTATTTGCTTCATTCATAAACCAATCACGTCCGTCAGGGTTTATGGTTGGCACTATATAGAAAGCTTTGTCGTTAAGCAGTTCGGTTATCCATTTCACTTTACCGTAGCTTTCCGTTAAGAACCAAGCGGTATAAAGAGAGACTTCTGTTCCTTGAATTTCATTAGAATGAATATTGCCATCAATATACATTGCAGGTTTTGTTGTATCATCGCCGTTGTTGTAATTGGTGATCTTAATAACAAAAATATCACGCCCTTCAAAGGACTGACCTATAGAGGCCAGTCGCGTAAGTTTTGGGTAGGCTTTATTTATTTTCTTAAGTATTTTTATCGTACTTTCTGAGTCGTAAAAACGATTCCAACGTATATCTACTTTAGGGTCTAGAGGGGCACCTAACGCTTGTAAACCCGTAAGTTTATCTGCGGCTTGTGCCGTTACATTTAATAAAGCAGTGACGGTTAAAATACCGAAAAGCACTATTTTTTTCATAATTAAGCTCCAAACTTAACGGTTTGTTTTACTGCATCGATGACCGGTGAAGATATTTCAAATGAGGCATTACGATGCCCTTTGGTGTTGATCAGCCATTTGATTTCTTGTTGTCCGCCATTAGCCTCAATAGGCGCCAATAATGTCCGCTTGGAACCGCCAATGAAGTTTTCTTTAGGTAAATTCCATTGAACTCTTACTGGTAGCATCCAACGCGTTAGCTTTCCCATTGCACTTTGTGTTGGCAGTTTGCCAGTATTTTTTATTTTTAAGGTGACTCGGTAAAGATCGTTGCCGAGCTTTTTAACGCTTTGACTGACTTTAAGTTCAGGAAATAGCGTGGTTAATGAAGCAACGTATTCTGAACTCTTCGTCTGGGCAAAAACAGCAACATCAGGGTTGTTCAAGTAGGCAAGTCGAAATCCGCCCACTTCTACTTGCTCATCAGCAAAGTCGGGGTGAGCTATTTTTGTCCACGGCACAACAGCGCCTTGAAGCCCTTTACTTTTAGCATTAGCTACCAAACGGCTTTCTTTAGTATCTGAGATTTTCGCGTCTGTATTCTTTTTGTTATCGATTTTACTTTCAACAACACCCGCATCGTTTTTATTTTTGTCTTCACTCGTATTTGCAATGGTTATTTGTTTAAAATTCCAACCATTAGTCGCTATAGACCACCTGCCACCATGAAAATAGGCCCAGTCGTGAAAAGTACCTTGTCCACGGTTTTTGGCGCTTACTGTCCAGTCTTTATGATCTTCGAGCCATAAGTTAGAAAATAACTTATGGCTGTTAACATCTTCTTTAGGCATTTTATCGAAAGCTTCTAGTGGGCGTTTATATTCACTGACCATTACTTTTTTGGCTGGCCAGTTTTCATGTAGATTGTCGTATTTAGAAAAGTTAACCGTCATCAAAATATTCTGATGATCGATCACAAAATCAATCAAGGCGCGTGTTTCAGGTTCAGATGCTTGATTAACACCAGAGCCAACACCAAAATAGTCATAGTTGTAGGTGAAATTTTTATTTATTGCTGCTCCGCCATAGCCGTCTTCGTCTAATTGACCATCGCCATCGTCATCTTTACCTTCATTGAGTACTCGGTATTGACCCTCTTCGTTTTTCAATGGGTCTACTTTAACTAATAAATTTGGCGCTTGTTCACTGGGTTTGTATAAACCTGAACGGTCTGTGATCCTAAGCTGGGAAATAAAACCATCGTTGTTGAGATCGTTAGGGCCATCTTCATTTGTCTTTAAGTCGTTGTCGTCATCTGTTTCTAAATGATTAAACGTCGTTGAATAGCCATTTTTACCCAGCATAAAGTTTGTTGCGTCTGGATTGGGCATTGGCACAATAAATATACTCTTGCCATTTCGCTCTACTTTGCCTGACTTTAGATCTTCAATAAGACGCATAGCAAGTTCAGTACCTACTAAATAATCACCATCAACGTTTCCGGTAACCAAGACAGCGGGTGATTTTTCATCGCCAAATTGTGCCACGACTATCGATTTTCCCGAGCGAGAAGACCCTATTTGCTGAGTTTTCACACCCAGTTTTTTTAACTGTTCTAACATCTCAGCATGACTGGTGTATTGGTTAATATAGTCTTGACCAACACAACTGCTAGAGATGAGGAATAACGCGAGTAGTCGCTTCATTTACTTGTATGCTCCTGTTAAAAAACGCTTAGTTATTATAATAATTGTTTAAGCGAACTTAAATTATCCATAAAGAGTATATATTTTACTCAATAAATTCAAAGAAAAGTGCTTTAAATGAGCTGGTTTGTTAGATATTCAGGCTAAACGTCAAAATGAACAAATATGTCAAGACGCTAAATAGTTCAAACGACTGTTTTCATATTGAAAGTCGACAATTTATCGCCTTATTTACCCTGACTAATTTATTTCACTAATTATTTGAAATAAAAGTGCTTTTAATAGATATTAAATACACTTTAACTTTATGCCAGATAACTATGTTTAAAATAATTAACACACCCATTTTGTTATTTTTAGCCACTTCATTATCACTTTTATTAGTCACGGTAGCACATGCTAAAACACCACTAGATATCAATGAACAGAAGATAGTTAAACAAGTTAAACTCGCGTTACCGCAGTCACTTAAAGACATTGAACAAGCAGTAAATATAAACAGTGGTTCAATGAATTTTGAAGGTGTAAAACAGGTTGGTTTACTGGCTAAGCAACAACTTTCAGAAATCGGCTTTGAAGTGCAATGGCTAGATGGAAGTGCTTTTAATCGAGCTGGCCATATTTTAGCGACTCACAAAAGTAACAATCCAAACGCTGTTAAAATTTTAATGATTGGTCATTTAGATACCGTATTCGCCAAAGATGATAACTTTCAATACTATAAAAGGCTAAGTAAAATACATGCGGCGGGTCCAGGTATTGCTGATATGAAAGGCGGTAACACCATTATAATTGCTGCAATGCGCGCATTAACAAAACTTAACTTACTTGATAATGTCAGTATAAAAGTGCTATTAACAGGCGATGAAGAAAGCAGTGGTCGCCCTTTATCTTTATCAAAAAAAGCCATCGTTGATGGTGCGATTTGGGCTGATATTGCCCTTGGTTTTGAAAATGGTGACAACAATATAAATACAGGTATGGCAGCACGTAGGGGTTATACGGGCTGGACTTTAAATGTAGAGGGTAAGCCAGCTCACTCGTCTCAAATATTTAACGACGAAGTAGGGTATGGTGCAATTTATGAAACGGCGCGTATTTTAGAAGCTTTTAGAGCCCAGTTGGAACAAGAAGAAAATCTCACTTTTAATCCTGGCATGATCATCGGCGGTACCAGTATAGATTTTGATCTCGATAAATCAGCAGGTTCAGCATTTGGTAAAAGTAATGTTATTGCGCAAAAAGCTAAAGTCAAAGGTGATTTAAGGGCACTTTCAAATAAGCAGCTAAAAAGCGCTAAACAAACGATGCAAAACATTCTCAAAAATAATTTAAACCATACACAAGCTGAACTCATTTTTGAAGCAGGTTATCCACCTATGGCGCTTACCAGCGGTAACTTAGCCTTGTTGGAACAATATAGCCAAGTCAGTCAAGATTTAGGGTATAACGCCGTAATTCCTGCTAATCCGCGTAAAGCAGGCGCAGCTGATATTTCATTTGCCGCTGAGCATGTTGATATGTCACTTGATGGTTTAGGCTTAATGGGCACGGGCGCTCATACTAAAAATGAAATTGCAGATTTAACAACGCTAAATAAAAATATCGAAAAAGCAGCAATTTTGATTTATCGTTTGTCTAAAAAAAGTCATAAATAATGACCTGAACAAAACTAATACCTCATTTTCGATGGGCTTACTTATATTCAAAAGTAAATTCATCGGAGACATCAACCTCAATAAAAACCATCAAACATAGCTCCTGTCATTAACGTCTTTTAAAAACCTAGTTTAGGTAAGTAAATCGTATTAGAAACGTGTATAGGTGACTCCCAAGTTAATCAATCGGGTAGGTTTAAACTTGTTGTCAAAACACCTACATATTATTAATGACTGTCATCATCTTTTTTTCAAGCATAAAGACAATTTATAGTGTCTTCTGCATTTTCCAGCTGCCATCAGCTTGGCGGCAGGCATATCCATAAAGCTGTTGGTTTTCCCCTGCTATTTCAGCATCGACAATAAACTCTCGACAAGGGCCTGAATTGGATTGGTCGGTACGTATTGGCTTTACTTTATAATAATTCGCTGTATCAGGGTTACGCCAAGATGATATCTCATTGGTTTTATTGTGCTCTAATATATAAGCAGTACGGCTGCGATCTTCAGCGTCCATATGCTCGCCGATAGCTCTGCCTAATTCACTACCAAGAATAGCACCAAAAAAAATAGCTAAAGCTCGTCCACTACCTTTACCAATACTTGAACCAACGGCGGCACCAGTTACTGCACCTGCTTCTTTTCGGCTAGCGCAACTTTGAACCAGTAGTGTAAAAAATAAAATAAAAAGTACCATTGAAGACGTTTTCATTTGTAACCTCATATTCAAAGTAAATAACAAGCAGGTTCACTTATTAACGAAGATAAATCATTACATCAATTTAATGCAGAGATAATCTGCTTTTATGAGTATGAATTTAGGCTAAAGAAATTTACACGTCGCTGATATAAATCATCTGAGATAGAAGCAACTGATGTGCAGTATTAATTATTGGTTAGTGTATTACTGAGGAGGTGCGTTGGCTCGAAATGTTAAGGAAAAAATATAAGGGTAAACGACTCGTTAGTTTTAGTTGAGAGACGAGTCTATTGCTTTGACTAAAATATCAAGCTCTATTGGTTTTCCTACAATACCATTAAAACCAGCTTCTATATATTTTTATATCGGGGTTTAACTCCCAATCAGTAGAACATAGTTGATAGACAGAGGGAATACTTTACCTTCCCCCCTTGTATGTAGTTAACCGTTAGGAAGTTGCTATTTTACAATTGAATGATAGTTTACATTTACTTATTCTTTGTCGGCTATACGGATCGATGCTTTAATAATTTTAACCGTTTCTTTAGTTTTACCTCCTCGGCTACCTAAGGCTTCAATTTTAGCTAAGCTATCCTCTAAATCTGTGACAACTTTACCAAAAACAGTATGTTTACCATCTAAAAAGGGTGTAGGTAAAAAGGTAATGAAAAACTGACTACCGTCAGTACCTGGACCTGAATTTGCCATGCTTAATATACCCGGCTCACTATGACTTATGTCACTCTTAAACTCACCATCATATTTATAACCTGGGTTGCCAGTACCATTACCCATAGGGTCCCCACCTTGTGCCATAAAACCAGGAATAACACGATGAAAAGTTAACTCGTCATAGAACCCCAGTTTAGTTAAATAAATAGTACTAGAAACATGCATAGGTGCAGAATCGGTTAAAAACTTGATAGTCAAATTACCTTGGTTTGTTTGCAATTCCCAAAAGTAATCTTTACCTGGTGTAAAGGTAAGTAGTGGCGGTTTACTTAACGTGGTTTTCCAAGCAGGGTCAGTTTTATCTAAAGTTTGTTTTGTTATAAATTTGTCTGCCGTTTTTAGGGCGGGATCTATGGGATTACAAGCGGCTAGCGTTATGATTATAAAAAGGCCAGCAATGATGTTTTTATTATTTTTCATAGGTAGTGTCTATTTTATTTCAATGAGTTAAAAGGAGTTAATTGATTAAATATTATCAGATATTAAGCGTGACTTTAAACTTTTAGTTGTCAATATCTTCAATATTGACACGCATAATTTCAGAAGAAATTGATTGCTGATGTTTATATTTAGTGGGTAACACTGCGATAACAACCAAATAACACATCATGAAAGAGTGGTGTTAAATACCTGTTACCATGGAAAATTTTAGCGTTAGTTCGTCACAAATACATCATTAAATTGCCACAATACTCACCTAGCATGACACGAACTTCAATTATATTTTAAAAATTTTGTTACTCATTTTATAAAGAGTCAATACAAGGAACAGTTATGCAAACTTATTTTCCAAAAAAACATTGGGTTTTACTGGCGTTAACGGCGGCTTTTTTTCAAACTGGGTGCAATAGTGACAATAATACCGTTGATGCAGTTCCTCTTGAATTTAATAACGAAGCCGTAGCTAAAGTCGCGGATAAAGTGGTTGCTCAAGTAGGGGTAAGACCCTTATTTTTAATTAATGAAATGAAAAACAGTGAATTAAAAACTAAGCTTGAGCAGTGTAAAGATAATACGTTTTACCGTTCTGATTTCTCAATAGGACATCGTGGCGCTTCTATGCTCTTCCCAGAACATACCAAAGAGTCTTATCAAGCTGCCATTGATTCTGGTGCTGGTATTGTTGAATGTGATGTTACCTTTACCTCAGACAAGGCCTTAGTGTGTCGTCACTCTCAATGTGATTTAGCCACAACAACTAATATTCTAGCCATACCAGAGCTCGCAGCTCAATGTTCACAGCCATTCTCTCCGGCAGACCTAGCCAATGGCGCATTAGCTACCGCCAAATGCTGTACAAGTGATATTACGCTTGCCCAATTTAAAACACTTAAAGGTAAGATGGATGGTGCGAACTTACAAGCAACTACCGTAGAAGAATACATGCGAGGCACACCTGATTGGCGTACGGACCTTTACTCAGGTACAGGAACATTAATAACGCATGCTGAAAGTATCGCCATGTTCAAAAATGCCGGTGTTAAAATGACACCTGAATTAAAGGCCGCTAGCGTACAAATGCCCTTTGACAACTTTAGTCAAGCAGATTATGCGCAAAAAATGCTCGACGAATACATAGTTGCTGGCGTGCCAGCATCTCAAGTGTACCCACAATCATTTAATCTTAAAGATGTTGAATATTGGATAGCGAATGACTCAGCGTTTGCTAAACAAGCGGTATTTCTTGATGGTAGAAATAGTGAAGCTGGTTTTGATCCGCAAAATCCAGAAACTTGGACCCCAAGTATGGACCAGTTAAAAAGCCAAGGTGTTGAGTATATAGCGCCACCTTTATGGATGTTGGTGACCTTAAATTCAGCAGGTGAAATTATACCTTCTGAATATGCTAAAGCAGCTAAATCCGCTGAACTTAACATTATTGCATGGTCGCTTGAACGTTCAGGCTTATTAGCCAATGGTGGTGGGTGGTATTATCAAAGTATATCCGACGCAATAAATAACGAAGGTGATGTACTTATATTGTTAGATGTTTTAGCAAAGGATGTAGGTGTTGTTGGTGTGTTTTCTGATTGGCCAGCAACGGTTACTTATTACGCTAATTGTATGGGGCTTGATAAAGAGTAAAGGGAATAACGAAAAAACTTTATAACAATGAATACGAATTTCAGTATTCATTGTTATAATTTATGCTGGATTACGCGCTAAACGCTATTTTTATTCAGAGACTCAACAGCATAGAGTAAATCTAACAGACTCTTTAGACGTATCTATTTCAGCTCAAATTCATCCGCATCTAAAAAGGCAGGGAAGTTAGCTTTGAATTTTTCAAGTTTGCTAAAATCAAGCTGTGTGGCAATGATTTTTTGTTGATTATCAGTGGCACTAAGTATGTTTTCACCGTCAAAATTAATGATGGTTGTTCCACCTGAGTGAGGAACATTATTGCCGTCTGCACCAACGCGATTAACCCCCACAACAAAGCTTTGATTTTCCATTGCACGTGCTTTTAATAACGTGTCCCAAATATGACGTCGTGGGGCCGGCCAATTAGCAACATTAACCATTAAATCATAGTTTTGACGGTTTCTCGACCAAACAGGAAAGCGTAAGTCATAACAAACTAATGGCAGTATTTTTATGCCGTTAATCGTGATCACTTTTCTGTTTTGGCCCTGTTCTACATGGTCTTGCTCTTTACCTAAACGAAAAAGATGACGTTTATCATAATGTTCAACGGTTCCATCAGCAAACACCCAATAAAAACGATTGACCTTTTTATCGTGTTGGCTCACTAACACCGTACCCGCGACGACACAGTTGTATTGCTTTGCCATTTTTTTTAGCCAGACTAAAGCCATGCCACCATCTTCTGGTTCTTGCACGTCTTCTCTGTTGATACAAAAACCGGTTGAAAATGTTTCTGGGAGTAATAATAAGTCGACAGCCGTATTGTCAATAAAGTGATCGCTGATCAGCTGTTCTAATTGCTTTAAATTGGCTTGTTGGTCTAACCAATGAATATTAAACTGTACTGCGGCTATGGTTAAAGTTGACATAATATTCCTGCGGCTTTTAGTAAGGTTTCGTCATTTTTAGCAAAACACAGTCGTATCACTTTATTCTCTTGATGATAAGCTTCCCTATGTTCTGCGGGATAAAGCGGACTCAGTGGAATAGCCGCAACGCCTATTTCTTTGGTTAACCATATACAAAAATCACGATCATTTAACGTTGATATAGCTGAATAATCTAGTAATAAGAAGTAAGTGCCTTTTGATGGAAGCAGGGTAAAGCGAGAGTCTTTTAAGGCTTTTATGAGTAAATCTCTTTTTTGCTGATAGAAACTGGCTAACGCAGTGATATGTGATGGTTGTTCTTTCAACATTTGTGCAATAGCAATTTGTGCTGGCGTGAATGAGCAAAAGGTAACGTACTGATGAATTTTTCTAAATTCGGCTGTAAGTTCAGCGGGTGCGGCGCAATATCCCATTTTCCAACCAGTACAATGAAAGGTTTTACCAAAGCTAGAAACAACAAAGGCACGTTTAAATAAATCAGGGTAACGTAAAACACTCTCATGGCGTAAACCATCAAAGGTCATGTGTTCGTAAACTTCGTCGCTAATGACATATAAATCGTACTTCTCAACCAAAGCTTGTAGCGTACGTAAATCAGATGCGTTTAATATTGAACCTGTTGGGTTGTGTGGGCTATTAATAATAATGGCACGTGTTTTTTCATTAATCGTTTGTTCAACTAATTCCCAATTTATGGCATAACTTGGCGCAGCAAGTGCAATATGTCGACACGTGCCTCCGGCAAGTTCAATCGCTGGTTCATAAGAGTCGTAGGCGGGATCGAAAATAATTACTTCATCATTTGGGCTGATCAGCGTTTGAATCGCAACCCATAATGCCTCGGTAGCACCTGAGGTAATCGTAATATTGTTTAGACCATTGAGTTTTTTTTCATCAGTTAAATGCGATTGATATTGCCTATGTATCATTTCTGCAATTTGCGTTAATAAATCGGGCAAACCGTTTGAAGGGGAGTATTGATTTTTTCCTTCATTGATCGCCTGATTAATTTTATCTTTTAAAAAAGCAGGCGTGTCAAACTCAGGAAAGCCTTGAGATAAATTTATGGCTTGGTGTTGATTTGCCATCATCGACATCTCAGTGAAAATACTGGTATCTACGTTGGGCAGTTTACGGGTAAAAGAAGATGGCACAAATGGCTCCCTTGATTTCTTAGGTGAATATGTTTCGGTGGTCAGTGTTTAAGTTAGCATTGTTCAAGAGGCGATAGTTTTAATTTGAATAGGCATTGAACGCATCAACCGAATGTTAAGGCTAACAGCTGACGAGTTCAATCGTTATCATTTTTAAATATTAAGTGCCTTCTAAAGGGGCTTAAATTAATAAAAGAACTAACAGGTTAACATGGTTAAAGCGCGACATAATTAACGCACACTTTTATTCTTCACCGTTAAGACAAGTAAAGCTATTGAAATGGCGAGAAAATAGTAAGGTGTTCCTGCTTGCCAACTTACTTGGCTATTAACACCAAAAAAGTCTAGATATAACGCTGCTTGAATCGGTCCCATATACCAAATTGCTGGGTATAGCACTTCAAACATACGTTTTGTGCCAGTAAATGCACCACAAAAATAGGCAAGTGATACGGTAAATGAAATAGCTATAATTAATTGAATGATTAACAGCCACTCGGACATTGCCGCAAATCTAAGCGCACTTCCTAAACTTGCCATTGTCAATAACACCCATGCCGAAGAGTAGCTGGCTAAACTTTGCTGTATTGCTGACTTATTACTGTAGGTTATTAATTCGGTAGTATTCGCTTGTTTCTCTATTTGTCCGAGCTGCGAAACGACTAAAACACACCACAACCATGAAAGCGGCAAAAATACGCTGACCAACAATTGCTGACTAATAAACAACTGTATGATGTTTAATGTTAAAAGTCCCATTACCCAGTAAGTTGAATGGCCTTTGAGTAATAATTTTAGCTCTAATCGTAATAAACGTGTAAAAGCGAAATGCTTGGTTAGCAAATAAAAAGGAATATCAAGTCGGCTGATCACTTGTGTGTTTAAGAAGATAACTAATTTTGATGGCTGTTTGTTTTCGGTAAGTGAATGTTGACTAAAACGATCAAAAAATATCACTGCAATTATAAAGCAGCTCAAGCTAATAATCAGTAAAGGTATGATACCCAACAGGTTCGAAGTTGATGGTTCTATGCCTTGCCAAATAAAAGTGTTAACGGTTTCTACTTCATTGACTATGGTAACGCCGATATGTGTTGAGCCTTGTTGTAGCGGAAAACGTTCTGCAACCTCTGTATCTAGTTGAGAAAGTATTGCGCCTATTCCTGAAACACTTTCAATGGATTGAATAATCGAACCGGTCCATAAGAAAAAATAAACAACATTACCCAAGCCATTTTTAAGCCATTTAATTGTTTCAAACATTATCGCTAATGAAGCAACAGCTAATAGCATTGGCAATACAAACACTAATTGTGGCCAGGCTAACGCCCAAAGGTCTATTTGATAGCTTTCTCCGTAGTAGAGCTGAAGTAAAATACAACTGATCAACATAACCATCACGATAGAAACTAAAATGAGTACATTAGTACACCATTTTGCAAATAAAAAAGTGAGTTTGTTAATAGGCGTTGCTGCAATAAGCTCACTGGTCATTGATTGTCGGTCTAATTCAAGCCCATTCT
Organism: Colwellia sp. Bg11-12; assembly: GCF_014076955.1. NCBI lineage: Bacteria > Pseudomonadati > Pseudomonadota > Gammaproteobacteria > Alteromonadales > Colwelliaceae > Colwellia > Colwellia sp. Bg11-12. The sequence continues at coordinate 74,451 of NZ_JACGUZ010000072.1, read as the reverse complement.
TGACCAGATAAAAACAGATGAGTGGTAGAAATAAAACGTTTAACATTGCCAAACAAATACCGAGCCAAGCACTGTTATAAATACCTCGGTAACCATTGACCACTAGCGTTTGATATTGATCATCTAGAGAAGGGAAAAAAAGTAAGGTTAATACCGACATTGCCAGCAAAGTAACAACAAAACTTTGTTGGCGTGTTCGTTGTTTAAAGTCGGCGAGAATACATTGCCATAACTGACTCATTAACATGCCCTCGACAGATCAGTTTGAGAACGTTTATTACTGGTAAAGTACAGGTAGGCATCTTCTAGTGATGGTGCTCTTGACGTTGCTCGAGCATCAGGGCAATAGTCAGCGACAATGTTTAATTCAACCTTGTTTTCTTTTCGTACGCTGTGACTAATAATAAAGTCGTGCTGAACTTTTTTTAATTCACTGACATTGCAGGTGAGGTGCCAGCATTTATTCGCTACTTTATCTTGCAGTGCGCTTGGCGTTGCTGACTGAATTAATTGTCCCGCTTGCATAATAGCAATACGGTCGGCTATCGATTCAACATCTGCTACTATGTGCGTTGAAAATATAATGCAACGATCATCGGCTAACTCAGTTAATAGCTGGCGAAAATTTGCACGCTCTTGCGGATCTAAGCCAACAGTTGGCTCGTCGATAATCAGTAACTTTGGACCATTGAGTAAAGCTTGTGCAATACCAATACGTTGTTTCATACCACCGGAATAGCCTTTTAATGGTAAATGTGCGGCATGTGTAAGATTGAGTTTATTAAGTAAATCTTCAATTTTTTGCTTGGCTAAAGATTCATTTAATCCCTTTAGCCCGGCCATATATTGCAAAAACTCAGTACCTGACAACTGGTCATAAACACCGAAATATTGTGGTAAGTAACCGAGTTCGTTACGCAATAACTGCGGTGACTTGATAATATTTTGTCCTTGCCATAGAATTTTCCCTTGGCTAGGCTTTGTGATCGTTGCAAGAATACGCATTAAGGTAGACTTTCCTGCACCATTAGGACCTAACAAACCTAAAATTCCAGGTACAACGTTTAATGACAGCGACTTTATGGCGAATTTTGCATTTTTGCCATCTTGGTATTGATGACTAAGTGATTGAATATCCAATAGCATTATAGTTCTCTTCCTCATTAAGATGAGATCAATTTAGCAAATATCACGCCAAAAAATAAACACTTACAAATCAAGTGTTTAAGTTGGACTGTGAGTTTTTGAAATTTACCCGCTTGATCAATCTCACTAACTATTAGTGAAATAAATAAAAATTATTGAGCGAAGCTTAACTAGAGGTTGGTATAATCATTATTCTTTTTAGGAGCGTTATGTGAAAATTTTCAGTGCTTTTATTGTCAGCGTGTTAGGGATTTTTTCAAGCAACATTGATGCGGGTGAATTAAAAAAAATTGATATAAGCGAGGTTATTTCAAAAGAAGAATTTGCCTTATATAAAAATGTTGCCGATTTCATTGAAAAATCACCTAAAGTGACGATTATTGTTAAACCTGATCAAGACGATGTCTCTATCTATGGCACAGATGTTGTTAAATCTCTTACGGGTTCAGATTGTAATAGAGATGGTGTTATGGACGATAATGCCACTTGTAACGCGGTTTATTATAAACTTTGGATGATATATGAGCGTTAATTTACAACATTAATAGGTAAATAAGCCCAAAATATAAATTATATAAACAACATTTTTAGTCCAATTAATATCAGTACTATACCTCCTAATAACTCTGATTTACTTTCGAGCCATGTACCACTTCTTGCGCCAATAAAAACACCAATAGCACTGAAAAACAATGTGGTAATACCGATTGTCGCGCATGCAATAAACGGATTGACCTCAAGTATCGTTAAAGAAAATCCTGCCGCCATTGCATCTATACTGGTTGCTATAGCAAGCACCAACATGATCCTATGGGTAATTTTAGCGATATCTTCTTCTATGCCTTCAGAAAGCGATTCGTAAATCATTTTTCCACCAATTAATACCAGTAAGAAAAATGCTATCCAAGGTGCATAAATCCCGACCCAACTAAAAAGACCTATACCGCCCATATAACCTAATAAAGGCATTAATCCTTGAAAAATACCAAAGTATAACCCAGCCATAACCGCAAGCGAGGTGGTCTTTTTCGTGCGCTTTGATCCTAAACCTATTGATACCGCAAATGCATCCATACTTAATGCTAATGCGAGAATGACTATGTCGAACACTTTGTAAACTCCAATAAATATAATTTTTACATTAATATGTTTTATGAAAAATAATTCTCATAGTAAGGGCTAATTAAAGCTATCTGGAGCACACCAATACCTTTAACGGTATGCTTACAGTTATTTAACCTCGTTGTATTTCAATAGATACGTGTGAAAGTTGTGGTAAAAACCGCTGTAAAATAGCTTCATACTCTGCTGTATCTAGCGGTTTAACAGCGGTTACTTTAATAATTGCTGCTTGATGAGCGGTGGCTATTTTCCAGACATGTATATCGTTTATTACCGTGTTTTTTTCATTTAATGCCAGTGAAATTTTATCCATGGTTGATTTTTTTATCGACTTATCAAGCAGCACTTCGCTTGATTCTTTGATAAGCCCATAAGACCAACGCAAGATCACTATAGCACCAACAATTCCCATTAATGGATCCATCCAGAGTAGCCCCAAGTACTTTCCAAAGAGCAAAGCAACAATCGCTAATAAAGAGGTAAGGGTATCAGCCAATACGTGAAAATAGGCTGCTTTCATCGTATGGTCTTGCTCATGGTGATGATGCTCATGGTCATCGTCTCCATGATGGTGGTGATGACCATCATGCAAGATAAAAACAGAGGCGACGTTGACGACTAAACCAATAATCGCAACCATGATAGCTTCGTTAAAATGAATAGATTGTGGTTCTACTAATCGAAGCACAGATTCTATTATCATCATCAATGCGACAATGGCTAAGGCGACTGCGCTGGCAAAGCCCCCTAAAGAGTTTACTTTACCTGTTCCGAAGCTGAAGTCTTTATTATTCGCATGTTTTTTAGCGTAAGAGTAGGCAAAGAGTGCAATAAGGAATGCCGCAGAGTGAGTACCCATATGCCAACCATCGGCAAGCAGGGCCATAGAACCTGACCACGTTCCTGCGGCAATCTCAAGTACCATAATAACGGTTGTTAACCAAAAAACAGTTTTTACTTTGTTTTCATGTAGCTTACTGTCAATACCAAAATTATGAGAATGTTCCCATTGAATACTGCTATCATTTTTCATTACATACCCTAAATTGGTCGCTTCATGCTGGATTGAAATAGCACCTATTTAAATTTTGTATTATACTATACCCTAGTATACTACTTTTCAAGCAAAGGACATTTATGTCACATACCATCGCAGGAAAAAAAAAGCTCCTCAGTCGTGTTAGGCGCATAAAAGGTCAGTCACTTGCTTTAGAGACAGCTTTAGAAGGCGAACCAAACTGCATGGCTGTTTTACAACAAGTTGCAGCGATTAAAGGGGCGGTGAATGGGCTGATGAAAGAAGTATTAGAAGCTCATTTGAGGGAGCATTTAGGCGCTGAGGAAATGACTAAAGAGCAGCGATTAGAAGAAGTAGAAGATGTTATTTCCATCCTTAAAAGCTATTTGAAATAACGTGTTAATTAAATTTAAGCGACAGTAATCATCATTTGATCACGTTGCTTTATTAAAGCATCACCTTATTTTTATTGAATATAAATATAGGGTATGCAATCATTTACGCTAATTATCATAGTTTGTAGGTTCTTGTGACTTTTAAATTATCTAAAACATTAATAGTATTGCTCGCTTGCATGACCTTTGTTGGTCAGGCAATGGCGTCGACTATTATGTCTTATCATATGATGAGTATGAAGGTAATGAACGAGCAATCGCAAGACATGTCTATGATGGATCACAGTGACCATAATATGGTTGCTACTTCTGACAGTTTTGAGGAATCAGAGACTACTGATAAATCGATGAAAGATTGTTGTGATGGCACCTGTAACTGTTTTACAGGAGGGTGCTCAATGATCATCGCATTGATGATAGATGTTACAGATAACGGCCCGATCGTTAATTTTTCATTTAAAATACGTTCCTCTTCTCATTTGGCATTAAGCCAACAACCATCGTCTTTATACCGCCCACCCATATTAAGCTAAATACAGCATAATTGTGTCCAAATTTTGGCACCTTTATATAACAATATACTGTGTTAGGCTTTTTTGATGCCGTTTTTTATAACGACTTTATCCCCGTCAAAACAAACTTAATGAATCAAAATATTAATTAATATCCCTCTTGGAGGGGTCATGTATTCAAATAAAGTTACCTTAAAAGCAATCGCTTCTTTTGTTAAAGCTATGGTTAGTTGTTCAATAAGTCAGGTGCTAGTCATACTCATTATGCCGCTACTTCTCACGTTGGCTATGGTGATGGTCAATCCGCTAAGGAAAAATACTCATGAATAAGTATAAATTTGATCAACAATTTTGTATGAAATTTATTGTAGGAACTCTCGCCTTTACACTTTTATCAGCAAGTGCTGCAACGTCGCCTTTAATGGGGGGTAATGCGCCGCTATCTTTTGCAAAGGCAGTTAAGGCCGCTCAAAAAAATGATCCTTGGTTAACAGGGAATGTTCATAAACAAAGCGCTATTGAGTCAATGAGTAGAGCGGTTAATACCTTGCCAGACCCAAAAGTGTCATTGGCTCTGTCAAATTTACCGGTGAATGGTTTTGATTTTGGCCAAGAAGGTATGACACAGGCTAAAGTTGGCATTTCACAAATGTTTCCTCGCGGAGATACTTTAGCGATTAAAAGCCAACAACTTAAAATACAAAGTGAAGCGTTTCCCTATCAAAGAAAAGACAGGGAATCAAAGGTCGCCGTAACGGTTGGAAGTTTATGGTTAGACGCTTATCGAATTCAGCAAAGTGTCGCCTTAATTGAAAAAAACAGATCGTTGTTTGAACAGTTAGCCGATTTAGCAACAGCAAGCTATTCATCTGCCTTAGGTAAAACACGTCAGCAAGATATTGTTCGAGCACAATTAGAGCTTACCTATTTAGATGATAGGTTAGATAAACTAGCACAACAGAAAAATCACTATGAGGGAATGCTTTCTCAGTGGTTAACCACGTTTTCAAAGGGAAGTAACTCAGGTGATGAAGTATACTCAGTCACTGATTATTCTTTAAACAACACTTTACATAATATCGTACTCAGCCAAGAGTTACCCCAAATAGCGTTACTTACTCATGATTTAGTTGCCAAAGAAAGTTGGCTAAAGCCAAGTGAATTGATCGCACACTTCTTAAGCCACCCGTCTGTTATGGCATTCGAAAACAAGATAAAAGCCACTAGAACAGGCATCAAGTTAGCACAACAAAAGTACAAGCCTGAATGGGGAGTAAACGCAAGTTACGGGTATCGCGCAGATGATCCTATGGGAAGAAGTCGAGCTGACTTATTCTCTGTTGGCGTGACATTCGATTTGCCACTTTTTACTGAAAATCGACAAGACCAAGAAGTTAAATCAGCGATATCTCAAACCGAAGCGATGAAAACAGAGAAGTTACTCTTACTTCGACAATTACTTGGTGCTTATTCGAGTGCAAAAGGAAGATTACTGCGTTTAAAAGACCGACAAAACTTGTATACAACCCAATTATTACCACAAATACACGATCAAGCAGAAGCCTCTTTGACTGCCTATACCAATGATGACGGCGACTTTTCTGAAGTTGTTCGTTCACGTATCGCGGTGTTAAATGCCGAAATAGACGAGTTAACCATTAACGTAGAAGAACAAAAAATACGGCTAGAACTTAACTACCTGTTTATAGGTAATCTTGGTATGGCAGCGAAACCACAAAAAACAAACAACGTGAAGTTAACCAGTAGCCGCAAAAATATGGTTATTTGGGGAGAAGAATAATGAGTACAACGACCTCAGTAAAACAAATGAAACCGATAATTCTGGGCATAATAATCGGCGGTATTCTCACTTTTAGTGCCACTCGGTTTATTACGCTGCTAGAGACTGACCAAGCAACCACCATGGTATCCCAAGAGAAAAAACCAATTTATTGGGTCGCACCAATGGATGCAAATTATAAAAAAGACAAACCAGGTAAGTCGCCGATGGGAATGGACTTAGTGCCTGTCTATGATGATGGCGGTGTCGGCCCAAATGAAGGTGCAGGCACCATTCGCATATTACCAGATGTTATTAATAACTTAGGGGTGCGCACGGTAACAGCAAATTATAAGTCATTACATACGGAAATAAACACTGTGGGTTATGTTGCTTATAATGAAGAAAAACTTGTTCATATTAACCCGCGTGTGCAGGGATGGATAGAGAAGCTCTATGTTAAATCAGTTGGCGATCGTGTTAAAAACAATCAACCTTTATATGATATATATTCTCCAGAGTTAGTGAATGCTCAAGAGGAATTATTATTAGCAATAGATAGAAAAAATAGTCGACTAATAAAGGCTGCAGAAAATAGATTGTCGGCATTACAGCTTTCTAAAGTCGCTATTGAAAAACTCAAAGAAACGAAAAAAGTTCAACAGAGAATAACCTTTTATTCACCACAAAAGGGCGTTGTTGAAAATCTTAACGTACGTGAAGGCTCATTTGTAAAACCAGGTTCTACGTTAATGTCAATTGGTGACCTTTCTGAAGTTTGGGTTGAAGCTGAAGTTTTTGAAAGACAAGCTGGGCAAGTTAAAATGGCGACACCCGCCACAATGACACTTGATTATTTACCGGGCAGAACATGGGAAGGTCAAGTGGATTATATCTATCCAACGCTTAATCCTAAAACACGTACAGTGAAAGTACGTTTACGCTTCGATAATGAAAAAGGTGAATTTAAACCAAATATGTTTGCGCAAATTGCCATTCATACAACCGATGATGAACAAGCGCTGATTATTCCAAAAGAGGCCTTGATCAGAACAGGCAAGCAAGACCGAGTTGTGCTTGCATTAGGTGAGGGAAGTTTCAAATCTGTAGAGGTCTTAGTGGGACACTATGGCAGTGAAAGTGTTGAAATACTTAAAGGGCTTAGCGACGGGGAAGAAGTAGTGAGTTCTGCACAATTTTTACTCGATTCAGAGTCAAGCAAATCGTCTGATTTTAAGCGCATGTATTATGAAGTTTCCGATAAAGAGCCTTCCCATAAAGTGTCTGACCAAGATAAATCAATGAAGATGAGTGGAAGCAATAGCAAGGTTTCGTCGACATCTGTTTCTTCTGCAACAGTAAATGGAACCGTCGTTTCGGCTATGTTCGATCATCGCATGGTAACTATCAACCGAGAAGCTATAGAAAAATGGGGACGCGCAGCAGACATCGTTGATTTCATTGTTGATGAGAAGGTTGATATGACCTTATTTTCAAAGCATGCTTATGTGATGTTTACCTTTGAAATTCGAGATAATAATTTTATTATTATCAGTGCAATGACCATGACTAAAGCTGACACAACAATGAAAAATGTTGTTAACGACCAAGGAGAATAACCATGATCACGGCTATTATTCGTTGGTCTGTTGGTAATCGATTTTTCGTACTGTTAGCGACATTATTACTTGTTGGTGCTGGTTTGTATTCTGTTAGCAAAACGCCCATTGATGCACTACCTGACTTATCTGATGTGCAAGTTATCATCAAAACAAGTTACCCTGGTCAAGCGCCGCAAGTGGTTGAAGATCAAGTCACTTATCCAATAACCACTGCTATGCTCTCTGTACCTGGGGCTGTTACTGTGCGCGGTTATTCATTCTTTGGTGACTCTTATGTTTATGTCATTTTTAATGAAGATACTGACCTTTATTGGGCACGTTCACGCGTACTTGAATATTTAAGTCAGGTTGCGCCAAATTTACCCAGTGATGCTCGCCCTCAACTAGGCCCAGATGCTACGGGCGTTGGCTGGGTATATTTGTATGCGCTAACAGACCCAACAGGTCAACATGACTTAAGCCAATTACGTAGTTTACAAGATTGGTTCTTAAAGTTTGAGTTGCAAACCGTACCGGGTGTATCAGAGGTTTCTGCTCTGGGCGGCATGGTCAAGCAATATCAAGTGAGGGTTGATCCCGATAAATTACGTGCTTTTGGTATTCCACTTTCACACATTCAAATGGCGATTAAACAAGGTAATCAAGAAATAGGTGCGTCAGTTGTTGAAATGGCCGAAGCCGAATATATGGTAAGGGCTACGGGATACATTAAAAGTGTCGAAGACTTAGAAAATATCCCTCTAGGGGTGAACGAAAATGGCACACCTTTACTGCTAAAAGATGTTGCCGATATAGGCACAGGGCCACAAATGCGACGTGGTGTCGCTGAACTTAACGGCGAAGGTGAAACGGTTGGTGGCATAGTCGTCATGCGGTTTGGCGAAAACGCTCAGCAAGTGATAAACCGTGTCAAAGAAAAACTTGAACAGCTGAAAAAAGGACTACCAGCAGGCGTTGAAATAGTGCCTGTTTATGACCGATCTGCCTTGATTGAACGAGCAGTCGAAAATGTTGCTTATAAATTGCTTGAAGAATTTGGGGTTGTCGCGTTAGTTTGCATCATTTTCTTATTTCATGTTCGTTCTTCCCTTGTTGTCATTATCAGTATTCCCGTAGGAATTTTAACGGCATTTATTGTGATGCACTGGCAAGGCCTAAACGCAAATATCATGTCGTTAGGAGGGATTGCCATTGCCATTGGAGCAATGGTAGATGGTGCAATCGTGATGGTTGAGAATATGCATAAGCACATAGAGGCTCTTCCGAAAGATAAGCCCTTAACCAAAGAGAATCGTTGGCAAATCGTCAGTGAATCAGCCAGTGAAGTCGGGCCAGCATTATTCTTTAGCTTATTAATTATTACAGTGAGTTTTCTGCCAGTATTTACCTTAGAAGCACAAGAAGGACGGATGTTTTCCCCGCTAGCTTTTACCAAAACATATGCCATGGCGGCTTCTGCCGTATTAGCTATTACCTTAGTACCGGTACTTATGGGGTATTTTATTCGAGGAAAAGTGCTGCCTGAGCATAAAAACCCGGTAAATAGATTGTTAACTTTTATCTATATGCCTGCGTTGAAAACCGTTTTGCGTTTTCCAAAGATGACGCTAGTAGCAGCATTCGCAATTCTTGCTATTGGGATATATCCATTGGATAAAATCGGTAGCGAGTTTATTCCACCGCTTGATGAAGGAGATCTGATGTATATGCCAACCACTTACCCTGGTATTTCAATAGGGCAAGCGCGGCAGTTACTGCAACAAACGGATAAGCTGATTAAAACCGTTCCTGAGGTTAAAACTGTGTTTGGTAAGGTTGGTCGAGCCGACACTGCAACAGACCCAGCACCTCTTACCATGATAGAGACCTTTATTCAGTTTAAACCTCAGGACCAATGGCGAGAAGGGGTAACCCCAGAAAGTTTAAAAAAAGAGCTTGACGATTTAGTGCAACTGCCAGGCGTTACTAACGCTTGGGTTATGCCGATTAAAACACGTATTGATATGTTAGCAACGGGTATTAAAACACCCGTAGGAATCAAGATTGCTGGCCCTAGACTCGAGATTATTCAAGAGATTGGTAAACAGTTGGAAGTGATTTTAAAAGATGTACCTGGCACCGCGTCCGTTTATTCAGAGCGTGTTGCTGGTGGCAGGTATATAAAAGTGGATATTCAACGAGCAAAAGCCGCACGTTACGGTTTAAATATTGCTGAAATACAACAAGTTATCGCTACGGCTATTGGTGGGATGAATGTTACTCAAACGGTTGAAGGTTTAGAGCGTTATCCGGTGAGTTTACGTTATCCACAAGATTATCGTGATTCGCCTGAACAATTATCTTTGTTGCCTATTGTTACCCCTAATGGCCAACGCATTTCCTTGGGCGATGTTGCTAATATTATTATCGAGGATGGCCCTCCGGGGATCAAATCTGAAAATGCTCGCTTAAATGGTTGGGCTTTTGTTGATATTGACGGCGTTGATGTTGGGACTTATGTCGTTGCTGCACAGAAAGTGGTCGCTGACCAATTGAAATTACCGGCCGGGTACTCTATTGCATGGGCAGGCCAATATGAATACATGCAACGTGCTAAAGCTAAGTTGGCTTATGTTGTGCCGCTCACTTTATTTATCATTGTTATTCTACTTTATCTGAACTTTAGAAATGTGATTGAGGTCGCGATGATCATGGGTACTTTACCATTAGCGATGGTGGGCGGTATTTGGTTAATGTATCTAGAGGGCTTTAACTTCTCGGTGGCGGTTGGGGTTGGCTTTATCGCGCTAGCAGGTGTTGCTGTAGAAATCGGTGTCATTATGCTGGTTTATCTCAATCAGGCATATCAAGAAATGCTTAGAGAGCATAGTGAAAAAGCTATCGAAACCACCAAAGAAGATGTACTTAAAGCGGTTTTACATGGCGCTGGTATGCGTGTTCGTCCGGTGATGATGACTTCAGCGACCATATTTATTGGTTTGTTACCTATTTTGTATGGTACAGGGACTGGCTCTGAAGTGATGGGGCGAATTGCAGCACCTATGATTGGCGGCGTGTTCAGTGCTGTCATATTAACATTACTTGTATTACCGGCATTATTTTATTTATGGCGCTCGTCATCGATAAAAACCAATGAAGTATAAAATAAACCTTGAGTTGTGTGTTAGACATAGGTTTATGCTTAAGCAATAGCAAACTAATATTAGTCACAGGGGTCATCATGAAAGTAAGTGAATTAGCAAAAAGTTTAATGGTGACCGCCGATACCGTTCGGTATTACACCCGTAATGGTTTTTTATCACCCAATAAAAATGCTCAAAATGGTTATAAGTCTTACAGTTTTAAAGACCAAAAAAGGTTGAGTTTTATTATAAGCGCAAGACAGCTAGGCTTTACCGTAAAAGATATAGAGAAAATACTCGTTGAAGCTGACAAGGGTCATAGTGCGTGTCAGCTCGCCAGAGCATTAATTGAGAAAAAACTACGTGAAACTGAGCGTCAGTTTCAGCAAGCATTAGCCTTAAGAAATCGTTTAACGTCAGCGATAGCTGACTGGCAGAGTAAGCCAAATAAAGCACCGACAAGTGAGATGATTTGTCATTTAATTGAAGGTTTCGATGAAGGCTTAGAGTCAAAGGTTCAACAAGATGATTCGGTGGTCATTCCCTTATCAAAAAAGGAGGCATAAATGAGTAACGCAATAAACAAGTTAAGAGCAACTGAATTATTAACCCTAGAACTGCTTATTGAAGGGGCTGGTTGCGCCAGTTGTGTTGGTAAAATAGAAACTGTTTTGAAAGAAATTATTGGGGTTAAAAACGCCGAAATGAATTTTGCATTACGAACTGTCAGTATCACAATGCAGCAGGACATTTCCCCACAACAATTAATCAAAGCTGTTGAGTCTATTGGTTATAACGCAAAAAGTGCTCAAGATACCAGTGACGAGGAGCTACTAAATGAAAAAGAGGCCGCTGAAAATAAATACTATAAAAAGCTGATGTTACAAACTTGGATTGGCTTAGGTTTAGGTGCGCCGTTAATGCTGTATAGCTTATTAGGCGGACCCATGACGGTAAATTCTAATTTGGAACGCGGAGTTTGGTTGGTCGTTGGTTTGCTCTGCGCGGCAATTATGTATTTTGCAGGAAAGCATTTTTATATTGGCGCTTATAAATCATTGGTTAACCACAGTGCCAATATGGACACCTTAATTGCTTTAGGCACGGGTACTGCTTGGCTGTATTCAATGATAGTGGTGCTTTTTCCGTTAGCATTACCTGAAATGGCTCGCCATGTTTATTTTGAAGCGACAGCGATGATCATTGGTTTAATTAACTTAGGTTTAGCACTTGAGGTAAAAGCACGAGGACGCACCAGTGAAGCCATAAAGCGTTTAATCGGTTTACAAGCTAAAACCGCCAGAGTGATAAGAGACGCTAAAGAGCTAGATATTACTATTGAGCAAGTTTTATTAAATGACGAAGTGCGAGTAAGACCTGGCGAGCGAGTACCCGTAGACGGAACGGTTATTGAAGGCAGCAGCACAATTGACGAGTCGATGTTAACAGGGGAGCCAATGCCTGTTAAAAAAGAGGTTGGTGACAAAGTCGCTGCAGGTACGATTAACAAATCAGGTGCTATTATTTTTAACGCTACCCGAGTTGGGAAAGACACAGCCCTCGCACAAATTATAAACATGGTGAAACGTGCGCAAAACTCTAAACCCCCAATTGGTCGCTTAGCTGATGTTATCTCTGCCTATTTTGTTCCTGTGATTATGATTGTTTCTATTAGTAGTGCCTTAATTTGGTTGAACTTCGGTCCTGAACCTACAGTTGCCTTTGCAGTAATTTCAGCGACCACCGTGCTAATTATTGCTTGCCCATGTGCCTTAGGATTAGCGACACCTATGTCTGTAATGGTGGGAATAGGTAAAGCCGCGGAAGCGGGTGTACTCATTCGTAATGGTGAAGCGTTGCAAACCTCTTCGAAAATAACGGCAATGGTCTTAGATAAAACGGGAACTATCACTTTAGGTGCACCTAAGGTTACCGATGTCTTGGTGTTTAATAACATGAAGGATAATACTATCTTGTCATTAGTCGCTAGTTTAGAGGCAGGCTCAGAGCACCCTCTGGCACAGGCGATTGTTGACTCAGCAAAAGAGCAAGAATTAACGCTTGATAAAGTTGAATTTTTTAACGCTATCGTCGGGCAAGGCGTTCAGGGTACTGTTAGCGGTGAAAAGCTATATTTTGGTAATGAAAAGCTAATGGTCGAGCAAGGTATTCCCCTTACTCAAGCTATTATTGAACGGGCTCAAGTGATGGCGGGCGAAGCTAAAACGCCGATGTATTTTGCACTAAATAACGAATTAGCCGCGCTCATTGCTGTGTCAGACCCGATAAAAGAAGATTCAATTTCAGCCATTAAGCGGTTACAAGATAATGGTATTCGAGTGGTAATGTTAACGGGCGATAACAAGGCTACTGCAAAAGCTGTAGCGGATAAAGTGGGTATAAGTGAGTTCTATGCTGAAGTATTACCAGAAGAGAAGTCATCTAAAATTGCCGAGCTACAAGCACAGGGAGAAATAGTTGGGATGACAGGCGATGGTATAAATGATGCGCCTGCCTTAGCGCTTGCTAATGTCGGTTTTGCTATTGGAACGGGCACTGATGTGGCCATTGAGAGCGCAGACATTACCTTAATGAGAGGCTCTCTTCATGGCTTAGCTGATGCAATCGCGGTAAGTAAAGCTACTTTACGGAACATCAAACAAAACTTATTTGGCGCCTTTATTTATAATGCTGCCGGTGTGCCCTTTGCTGCCGGAATTTTATATCCATTTTTTGGCGTGTTGCTAAGTCCTGTTATTGCAGGCGCGGCAATGGCTTTTTCTTCTTTGACGGTGGTAAGTAACGCTAATCGATTAAGATTTTTTAAGCCCCAAGATCATTAATCTACAGATAAAGGAATAAGTAAAATGATAATAATTAATGTCATCGGGTTTGTACTTATAGGGCTCGTTATTTGGTGGTTTTGGCTATATAAACCTGCAAAAGCTGTTGATACAAGTACTGAAAATATCACAATAATTGTAAATAATGGTATTTATCAGCCAGCTAAAATAAAGGTTGAAGCAGGAAAAGAAATCGCCCTTAAATTTCTTCGTAAGGATGGCAGTCCTTGCGCGGCAACAGTGCTTTTTCCTGAGTTTGAAATAAATGAAGAGTTGCCGTTGGATATCAGTAAGTCGATTTTTTTACCGTCAATGCCGCCAGGAGAATATCCATTTCATTGCCCAATGAAAATGTATAATGGCACTTTAGTGGTTAAATAATTTTATTAGCACATTCACCACGGAATTGTCATACACCCGCCTAAATGAAAGCGTGGGCGGAAGGCGTAATCGATATTGTGAGCATTGAATAACGATAATTTAATGCGTTATAATTGGCAAGGTTAGCAGAGTAGTCTCTGAAAAAAGTACAATAAAATCTCATTATAAAGTAAAGGTAGTATGCGTTAATGGTAGAAAATCGCAGTCAATTAAAAAGCAATTATGACGATCAAGGTTACGTTGTTATTAGAGATTACTTTAATGCCGCTGAAATTTCATCATTGAGAAAAGTAGTGCTGAAATTTCATGACTTATGGAAAAAAGACAATGCAAAGTTCTATCAAGAGGAAGCGTTTAATTCTTCTTTAATTACGGGAAGCCAATACCTGGCGTTCGACGATAGAGTGAAGCTTTTTAACTTCATCAGTTCAAAAAAAGTAATGGATATTGTTGAATCGGTTATAACAAATCATCCTGCATTTATGAATACCCAATTATTTTTTAACCCCGTTGATCCTAAGCAAAAAGATTTTTGGCATCGAGATTGTCAATACGACCATGAAGTTGAAGCGCAAAAAAAAGCGATTCAGGAGACGCAAGTTGTTCACCTTCGTGTGCCTTTGTTTGACGAGCTTGGTATGGAACTTGTGCCTGAAACACATAAGCGATGGGACAATGAAGAAGAATATAATGTCCGACAAGAAGAAAAGGGTAGGCTCAGCAGTGAAAACCTCTCTACTGGCAAAGCGATTAAGTTAGCCGCAGGCGACTTGTTAGTTTTTTCGGCTGACATGATCCACCGAGGTCTTTACGGAATGGATCGATTAGCGCTAGATATTTTAGTTTTTGATTCAGCTGGAGATTTTGCTGACTACGTTGATGACGACTGTTTACCCGAACGTTCAATGCTCGACAAAATAGATGATCCCAGGTTATTTGTTAATACGTTGCAGTTAAAAACGATTAACCTCAAGTAAAAATCCTCAAGGAGGGTGATACGGTATCAGTCTCTTTGTTTTTCATAGCATCAAAAAAATCTTGATTACCGCAAGCTATTTAACTTAATTCCCTGATGAATGGTAATGGCATAGATAGGGGGGCGATTTAAGTTTGTTTCAAATAAAATATTTTTAATAAAATCAACGACGCTGTATGATCAAAAACGCGCCAGTATTTCTTTATGATGTTTGACGTTTTATTCAACAATAAGTACATTAGGTGATCGTTATTACATTCGTCTATGTTGTATGGCAAATTATTTCTGATCAATACGCATTGAAATGAGGCCATAACTTGCGTAATACATCGAATAAAAATTTATCTAACTTATGCTAATATGAGAAATATGAAATTAAGCACATTTTTTTATCTGTTATTAACGCTGGTACTTTTCTATAGTTCTCCGTTGTTCTCAAAAGAACAAAGCAAAGAGCAGTCGAACGTTCTTACGATCGTCGGTGCTGAAGGTAACTTACCCTTTAGCTTTAACTTACCTGACGGTACTCCTAGCGGACTTTATATTGAGTTTTGGGAACTCTGGTCTAAAACAAATAACATCCCTATACGCTTTGTTATGGTGCCTTTTAAAGAAAGCTTGGCGTTAATAAAGCAGAAAAATACGCTCCATGTTGGACTCTTTAAAAATAAAGCACGAGAACAATGGGCAGACTTTTCATTACCTATCCACAACGTAAAAACCGGTATCATTTATAATCGTTCAATCAATAAAAACGCTAAGCTTAAAGAACTTCATGACGTAATAATATCGACTCAAAACCATAGTTTTCAAGAGTCATATTTGAAAAACCACTTTCCAGATATTGGTTTAACTACATTCGAAATCCTCGATGAGGGAATTGAGCAATTGTTAAATAATGATGTTCAAGCTGTGGTTGCTGAATTACCTAATGCTTTTGCACAAATAGCTAAAAAGGGCTTAAGTGGCGTATTCACTATTTCTGATGAGGTAATTGCTTCAAATAATGTCTTTGCGTTGATAGCAAAAGGCCAGCCTGAATTATTAACTCTGGTTAATACAGGTATCGAAAATATTCCGGTTAATAAAATCATTGAATTAGAAAAAAAATGGCTACCAACGTTAAAACCTTTTTTTGAAACATCGTCAACTAATCCTCATTTAACAGAAATTGAAAAACAATGGTTATCACAAAATAATTCATTTAGTTTGGGGACAGACTCCGCATTTCCACCGTTTGAATTTAACGATCAACAGGGAGTTCATAGTGGTATTTCCGCTGATTACATGCAGTATGCTAAACAACAACTAGGAATAAATTTAACACCTAGGTTAGGGGGGAGTTGGGGCGAAGCGTTTGAGGAATTTAAACGTGGCAATATTGATGTCATGTCTGCCATTTTTTATACAAAAGAACGAGCAGAGTATATTCGTTTTACTGAACCCTATTTTGAAATTTCATTGGTCATTGTCAGTAAAAAGAATGCTTTTTATGCTGAAAGTTTATCATCACTAAACCAAAGAAGGCTTGGCCTAATTAAAGGCTATGTTTATAACGAAATTATTACTCGAGATCATCCCAATATAAATATAGTTGACGTTATTTCGGTTGAAGATGGACTTAAAAAGTTACAGTCTGGTGAAATCGATGCTTTTGTTGATTCAATTGCTGCGATTAATTATGAAATAAACAAAAATAAAATTAATGACCTGATTATCACTTCATTTACTCCTTATACACTTGAATTATCAATGGCTGTTAGAAAAGGACTTGAACCCCTTATTCCTATTTTAAATAAAACTTTTGCCGCTATGAATGAAAAACAACGTTCTGCTATTGCGAATAATTGGCTGTCGGTTCACGTACAATCAGGGACAAAGTTATCCACTATTCTTTTTTGGGCTCTACCGATAATATCATTGTTGATTTTGATTATTTTAATATTTTTCCGTATGAACAAAAGGCTCAAAATAGAAATTGATGCGCGGGTTGAAAATGAAGGAAAGCGCATTGTAGCCCAACAAGATTTGGCGGTGCAAAAAAATGCAATGGATGAGCACTCCCTTGTTTTTGTCACCGATACGAAAGGTGTTATTACTTACGCTAATGATAAGTTTTGTGCGGTCAGTGGTTATAGCCGTGAAGAACTTATTGGTGAAAACCATCGTATTTTAAACTCAAAAAATCAGTCAAAAGATTATTGGCTCAACATTTACTTGGCAGTTTCTAATGGTGCGTTTTGGCACGATGAAGTGCTAATTAAAGCTAAAGGAGATCAACTTTATTGGTTAGATACGACTATTGTGCCACTTTACGATAACTATAATCAATTCAATGGTAACACCTATATTAGTACTGATATTACCCATCAAAAAGAAACTATTATTCGCCTAGCCCAAGCGAAAAAACAAGCTGATGTTGCCAATGAATCGAAAACTAATTTTTTAGCGAATATGAGTCACGAAATTCGTACGCCAATGAATGGCGTAATCGGTATGATTAATCTCTTACTTGATACTCCGTTAAATCAAGAGCAGCAAGATTTTGCCAAAACTGTAAAAAACAGTGCTGAATCGTTACTAGGGGTTATTAACGATATTCTTGATTACTCCAAAGTTGAAGCGGGTATGTTAGCGCTTGAACCACTTGAGTTTGACTTAGAATTGTTGCTGCATGAACTTGCTAGTAGTCTTGCTTTTCAGGCGCATGATAAAGGGCTAGAGCTTATTTTTCCTGCTAATATTATACCTACTCAGTCTTTTATTGCAGACCCTGGACGTATCCGGCAAATACTTAATAATCTTGTCGGTAATGCGATTAAATTTACTGAACAAGGTGAGGTGTCTGTTTATTGCAAAGTGCAAGAGCAAACAGAGCAACGTACAACACTTCTCTTTGAGATATCTGATACCGGAATTGGCCTTACTGAACAGCAGAAAAATAAACTTTTTGAACGTTTCAGCCAAGCCGACGGTTCAACTACCCGTAAATATGGAGGTACGGGATTAGGGCTATCGATAAGTAAGCAATTAGTCGAATTGATGGACGGTGAAATAGGGGTGAAAAGTGTTGAATGTGAAGGTTCAATGTTTTGGTTTACACTCAATATAGCGAATGCCAAAAGTACGCTACCAAATAAATCTTATAACAACTTACATAATCAAAAAATACTTGTGGTTGATGATAATTTAACAAACCGAACGTTATTAGGATTACTGCTCACTAAGTGGCAGGTTGAGCATACCTTGGTAGATAGTGGTCATAAAGCCTTAGAGAATTTAACGGAAGCTGCGATACAAGGACACCCTTATCATATCGCCATTCTTGATATGCAAATGCCTGAAATGGATGGCTTTCAATTAGCGGCGAAAATTAAAGGTGACAGTCGCCTTTTTGCAAATACTCGTTTAATGATGCTTACATCACAAGGCCAACGCGGTGATGCTGAAAAGCTTAAAACAGCAGGTTTTAACGGATATCTTAATAAACCGATTGATCAGTCTATTCTCTACAACACTTTAATGACAATAGCAGAAGTTAATTCCCCAGAGCAATCATTGATCACGGCATACAGTGCTCGCAAACTTCCTCAGTTCAAGGCAAGAGTATTGGTAGTCGAAGATAATGCTGTTAATCAAAAAGTTGCTCAAGGCTTGTTGAAAAAGTTTGGCGTACAAGTTGATTTGGCTGCTAATGGTGAAGAAGCACTGAGTTCTTTAAGCCATTTACCTTTTGACTTAGTGCTTATGGATTGTCAAATGCCAGTCATGGATGGTTATGAAGCCACTCAACGAATTCGCCTTCCCCAATCGAATGTACTTAACAGAAAGATCCCCATCATTGCGATGACTGCAAATTCAATGCAAGGAGATAGAGAAAAATGTTTAGCAGTAGGCATGGACGACTTTATTTCTAAGCCGGTAAACCCAAGTAAGCTCCAAGAGGCATTAACGCGCTGGTTACCTAAGGATAAATCACCTATTACTTAACCAGATAATCAACTTATACAACGTTACTCTCTGCTTTGTTAGCGTTAAGTTCCACGATAACTGAAACTTAACACTTCATAAGCTGTGCGGATTTCAATAAAGTCTTCTGCGCATCCGCCTTTATCAGGGTGACTAATGTTAGTTTTCTTACGGTAAGCTTTACGTATTTTAGACCAATCCACGTCTTTATCTAGCCCTAAGGTCATCAGAGCAGCTTCAACCTTATCTATCGCACGATACCTTTGCCAAAAGCTCGAAAAAAGTTTTTCGACTTCTTCAACGGTGATGTTACTCAAATTAGACCAGTCTAAATAGTAGCTGGCCAATTCAGTATCACGAGTGGTCAGGGCATTGGCACCATCAGTTGAATTTGGCACCATAGAGATTGCTAAGGGGAAGATTGTGAGTATAAAACCCTCGGTTTGAATGTCTCGTTGAATTTGATAAAGCGCATTCATTACAAAAAAATTCTTTTGGAAAATAACAACCTGAAGGTCGACATCCTTACCAATAAGCAATAAAAAGTCCTGATGACAAAGCGTGACCAAATCAAGCAACGAACATGAACTATTCTGTTGTCTTAAATATCCTAATATCGGAATAATTAACGGATTAATCATTGGCGTTGATTCACGGTTAATTTGTTGTTGAACTTTCTTCGTAGAGGAAGGTAACTTAGCCAGAGAAAAGGGCTCACAGTAATAAACCTCGACCTATCTGTATTCTTATCATTAAGAGATAGGAGGGAAATTGAGTATTAATTTAGCGCCGTTTTTATACTCTTTGTCTAGTGATAAGTAGCCTTGTTGTTTACGTGCAAAATCGCCACATAAACTTAACCCTAAACCGTGACCTAATTCTCCTTGAGTACCTCGGTTGCTCGCGACACTCTCACTAAATAACCCGTTTTGTATATCAAGTGGAACACCTTGTCCCGTATCCGTAATGATTAGTTGAATTTTATCCTCAATAGTTTGTGTTTTTATATGTATAGTTCCTTGCTCTGGCGTGTATTTAATCGCGTTTGCCAGTAAATTACGAATAATGGTTTTAGTTAAATTAACATCTGCCATAGCTACCGTATCTTCACTTTTTTCGTGTTTAATAGTAAGTTTTTTTAGGATAAAACTCTCTTTCATTAAGTCGAGCGTTTCTGTTATCAGCGGATTTAAAGCGGTCGCTTTTAACTCAACATGAAGCGCACCTAATTGATTGCGTGACCATTGTAAAATTTCGTCTAATAACTGATAGAAAGTGAGTGATGACTCTAAAATACCGTTTGCCATTTCAGCGATAAGCTCAGGCTCAAGTGTGTCAGCATTTTGATGGAGAATTTTTGATAGCCCCAAAATCCCGTTAAAAGGTGACCGTAAATCATGAGACATAACGGCAAATATCTTTTCTTGATCTTTTTGCATGCGCAATAGCTGTCGATTACGAAGTCTCAGTTCTAGTTGGCTAACCACTTGTTTAGCCAAAGTGTTTAATGCTAACTGCTGTTTTTCATCTAGTTTTTTAGGAGCGGTATCAATAACGCACAAGGTACCTATAGGCAAACCATTTGTACTGACAAGTGGCGCGCCCGCATAAAAGCGAATATCGGGTGCACCGGTTACAAGCGGGTTATCAATAAAGCGCTTATCTTCTAAGGTGTCAGGTATTTCAAATATTTGGTCTTGTAAAATCGCATGCGAACAAAAGGCTATTTCCCTTGGTGTTTCAGGTGCATCAAGTCCTACGCGTGATTTAAACCACTGGCGGTCTTTATCTACAAGCGAGATAAGCGAGATAGACGTGCCACAAATTGCACTCGCCAACTGAGTCAGTTCATCAAGTGCTTTCTCATCTTCGGTATCTAATACTTCGTAACGAAGTAACTCATCAATACGTTGTGTTTCTTTAGGGTGCAGTCCTGCACTTATCATAATGCTCAAATCCTTACTGTGTATTAACTAAGTCTAGACGATAATTGGCTGTTAATTGTATTGTTATAAATAGAATTTATTGATTTTAGCAGAGTTTGTCAAACTTCAAATTACGCTGAGTAAGTTAACAATTCACTCAGGTGGTCAATAGGCCTAATTAATGTGACTGTCTGCTTCGCTCTATACTATTATTAACCTTTATACTGATGGGCTTTTAAAACATCTAGAGATATTACGGCTAAAGCTTTTTGGTTGGTTGCCTCAAGCACAATAGGAGGAGCAGCATTAGCTGCAATCGCCTGATACCAGCGAACGGCGCATAAGCACCATTTATCACCCGCTTTTAAGCCAGGGAAGTCATACATAGGGTTAGGAGTGATTAAATCATTGCCTTGTGCTTTTGATAATTGCAGGAATTCATCGGTCATAATTGCACAAACACTGTGGTTGCCAAAATCAGATTCTGGTACATAACAAAACCCTTTTCGGGTATAGCCCGTATTACTACAACATAACTGTAAACTTGTACCTAATACATTGAATTGATTATCCATGAAGGTGCCTTGTATTAATGAACGTTAAATGAAATGGAAGACCTACTATGTTAGACAAAAGTAAGCTTAACTCGATTCCAAATGATAGCACTGAACCTACTTCTGCTGGTAATTTTAGTCCCGAAGAAATAGCAAAATTTGATAAGTTGGCTGAGAGTTGGTGGGATCCAAACGGTAAGTACAAGACCGCACTTGAATTTAATCGCGCCCGCGTCGAGTATTTTATAACGCAAATATGCTTATTCTACGACCGAGATCCCAAAAAGGTAGCGCCGCTGCAAGGCTTACGTATTTTAGATGTGGGTTGTGGTGGAGGCTTGGTTTGTGAGCCTTTGGCAAATGCAGGCGCTAGCGTAGTAGGCATCGATGTGAGTGAAATGAGTATTGAAGTTGCGAAGCGTCATGCGTTGAAATCTCAGCTTGATATTGAATATCGTCATGAGCATGCGCACCACACGAGCACAAGCGACCAGAACCGTTATGATGTTGTCATTAATGCTGAAGTTATAGAGCATGTTCCGAATAAGAAAGATTTGGTAAAAGAATGTAGTCAATTATGTAATTTCAATGGCTGTGTCATTATGGCAACACTCAATCGTACGTGTAAATCTTACCTAATTGGGATTATTGGCGCCGAATATATAATGCGTTATTTACCTATTGGTACGCACAGTTGGCGTGACTTTGTAACGCCTGTCGAATTGAATAATATGGCTTCAATGGCGGGTATGCAGTTGATAACAGAAATGGGCATGTCTTACAGCCTAGTGACTAAAACATGGAAAACCACCGCAAGTCTTGGGGTCAACTATGTACAACTCTATAAAAAACTAGCGACCGGTTAGACTGTTAATCTGTAAATAGTTAACTGACTGACAATATTTAATGTTCTGTTATGCTAAACATGTGATAGTAACAAGAGAATAAAAGAAAAAGTCAGTTATTGTCTCGATGGTAGCAATGGCTAGGTGAAAACCAGCACCATAAAAAGGGGTTGAACCATCACTACTAGTCGACTTGCGTTTCGTGCACTACGCTTAAGTGTTGATGAACTGAAGGTCTACGTTTTATCCTTCACTGAACTTGCTAACTATTTACACCTTTCATCAGGTGTTAGGTGACTTTATGTTTACTGAAAATCCAGAAGATTTTATCTATAACTCATCAATAGGTATTCATGCTGTCTCGCCAGAAGGTATCATTGTTTATGCCAATGAGTGTGAGCTTGAAGTGCTAGGATATGAAAAAAATGAATATATAGGTCACCACGTGTCAGAGTTTCAGATAGACGAAGACTGCTTATCTGATATGATGAAACGTTTAAGTCGTTTTGATATTTTGAAGAATTACCCCGCAAGGGTACAAGGTAAAAATGACGTTAAATATATTATTTACAACTCAAGTGTTTATGAAGAGGGTGGAGAGTTTAAACATACTCGTTGTTATGGAACTGAAGTAGAAAAGGTCATTTATGATGTTTTCTTTAAACATTTTGATTTTTAAATTTTGCTGTTTTTATTCATAGATACATTTTATTGCTCACTTTTTTGTCCATTATGAGACGGTTCAGCCTCTATTAGCTCGAGAACCTTAACCGTTTAGCGTATCCTATGCATTATTAAATTTATTGTTATTTATTATTTATTATGAACATTGAAGTAAAAAACATTCCCGTTCCCCAAGTCACCTGTGCAAATTGTCAGGCATGTTGCTGCAGTTTAGAAGTTAGAATTATTTCTGATACTGGTGTGCCTCATCGGCATATCTATATTGATGACCATGGCCATGAATCAATGTTACGACTTGATGATGGTCTGTGCTCAGCGCTCAATCGAGATACATTATTGTGCTCTATCTATGAAAACAGACCTTGGGTTTGTCGAGAATTTGAGATGGGTTCATATGAATGTATCGACGAAAGAACAGAAAAGCTCTATACCTCAGTAAACAATTGAACGTTGATTTTATAGCAATAAAAAACCCCTAACCATTAATATTAGGGGTTTTGATCTTATGCGACATCTTGAAAATTAAGCGGTATCTCATTTACCTTATCAGAGAGTATTTAGAGCTTATCCATTACTGACTTCTTCAAAATCAGCATCAATAACATCTTCGTTTCGAGTACTGTCATTAGCCGCTTCACCTTGAGGCTGCTCTGCTTGTGAAGCTTGCATTATTTTACTATGCGCCTCTTGTAATGCTTTTTGTCGCATTTCTATCGCCGCTTTATCATTGCCATTAACCGCCATTTTTAGTTGCTCAATTAATGTTTTAAGCTCGGTTTGCTGATCTTCACTCAAGCTAGGCATTGAGGCTTGCACCGTATGAATCAATTGATCTGCTTGGTTACGTTGTTCAACTAACTCACGTTTTTGCTTATCTTCAGTTGCGTGCTTGTGAGCATCATCGACCATGCGATTAACTTCATCTTCAGTTAAACCACTTGATGCGGTAATTTTAATGCTTTGCTCTTTACCCGTTGCTTTATCTTTCGCTGATACATTTAAAATACCATCTGCATCAATATCAAACGTGACTTCAACTTGTACCGAGCCACGAGGACCTGGGTTAATATCGGTTAAGTTAAATTGACCTAACGATTTATTATCTGTTGCCATTTCACGCTGACCTTGCAATACATGCACCGTTACCGCCGCTTGATTATCTTCAGCCGTAGAGAACGTTTCAGACGCACGTGTTGGTATCGTGGTATTTTTATCAATAAGCTTAGTCATTACACCGCCTAACGTTTCAATACCTAGTGACAATGGCGTTACATCAAGTAGTAACACATCACCGACCGTGCCAGATAACACTCCCGCTTGAATCGCGGCACCAATAGCAACGGCTTCATCTGGGTTAACATCTTTACGCGGCTCTTTACCAAAGAAGGCTTTAACGGCTTCTTGTACTTTTGGCATACGTGATTGACCACCCACCAAAATAATTTCGTTAATATCACCTTTACTTAAGCCAGCATCTTTAAGTGCTTGGTCACACGGAGCGATAGTCTTTTTCACTAAGTCATCAACCAAAGACTCTAATTTTGCTCGGGTAATTTGCACATTTAAATGTTTAGGGCCACTAGCATCAGCGGTAACATACGGCAAGTTCACGTCAGTTTGTAGTGCTGATGATAACTCTATTTTTGCTTTTTCAGCCGCTTCTTTAATACGTTGTAACGCTAACGGGTCTTGGTGAATATCAATACCGCTTTCTTTTTTAAATTCATCAGCAAGGTAGTTAATCAGGCGTAAATCAAAGTCTTCGCCTCCTAAAAAGGTATCACCGTTGGTTGCTAACACTTCAAATTGTTTTTCGCCGTCTACATTAGAAATTTCAATAATTGAAATGTCAAAGGTACCGCCACCTAAATCATAAACCACCACTTTTTGGTCAGCTTTATTGTTTTTATCAACGCCGTAGGCCAATGCCGCCGCCGTTGGTTCATTGATAATACGTTTTACATTAAGTCCTGCAATTTTACCTGCATCTTTTGTTGCTTGGCGCTGTGAATCATTAAAGTAAGCGGGTACGGTAATAACCGCTTCGGTTACTGTTTCACCCAAATAGGCTTCAGCATCTTTTTTCAATTTACGTAAAATTTGCGCTGATACTTCTTGTGGCGATAATTTTTTACCATTAACTTCAACCCAAGCATCACCATTGTCTGCTTTTACAATTTTATAAGGGGCTAACTTAATATCTTTTTGTACTTCTTTATCATCAAATTTACGACCAATTAAACGTTTAATCGCAAATAAGGTGTTTTTAGAGTTAGTAACGGCTTGTCTTTTTGCCGGTTGGCCCGCTAATGTTTCATCGTTTGCATAAGCAACAATTGACGGCGTTGTGCGGCTACCTTCTGCGTTCTCAATAATTTTAGCAACACCACCTTCCATAACCGCTACACATGAATTTGTTGTACCTAAATCTATACCAATAATCTTCGACATAATAATTACCTATTATTTAAAAAAAGGGTTTAATAAAAAAGTCTGCTGCTTTATGGCAATTATCCCGTAAGCAGTTTGACCGTATAAACCTTATAAACAACCTTGGATAAGCCGACTAACATTGATGGTTTAAGCTTGGTTGTTTGTTCAGTGACGCTATAATACATAAGTGGATAAAAGGCTTCTGTCACAAATATGACAGTAATGATCATTTTGTATTGTTAATCGTTTTAAATTTAAAATTAACATTAGCTTTTGCTATATACAGACAAGGGGGTAGAATAAAAACACTTGTGAACACCACGGCTTAAATTTTACCTTCATGAATAAAGATGTTACTCATTTACCTCAAAAAGCCAGTCCTGTTTTAGTCAAGCAAGCTAATATTTTTGCAGACTTACCAACAAAATTAATTGAAGACTTTCAACAAGAATTTCAGCTTGATGAATGGCACAAAGGTGATTACTTTAATCCTGCGTTACTTACCCAGCGTTTCTTCGTCGTTATTGATGGCAGTTTAGAAATCAAACAAAGTAATCCTGAGACAGGCAGAGAAGCCACTCTAGATATGCTTTATGCCGGTGATTGTTTTGACTTAATGGTGCTGTTAGACGATCAACCACATGAGGTCATTGTTTCTCCTTTAACAACGGTAAAGTTATTGTCAGTTAAACTTTCAACGATGCGCCATTGGCTGTGGACATATCCAGAGTTCAACCAGCAATTTATGCCTTATTTAGCCAAAAAAATGCGTGAAAAAGAACAGCAGGCCAGCAGCCTGATTTTACATGATGTTACCACACGCTTAAGCCGTATTATTTTAGAACATATTAATAAAATTAAGTTTTATACCGGCACGGTAGAAGCAGAGCATCAACATCATTTGGTTAACGGTTTAAATGATGAAACCTTGGCGCGGATGACGGGTTCAGTTAGGCAAGTGATAAATAAGCAGTTACAACATTGGAAGAAAGCAGGAACGCTTGATAAAAAACGCAATCAACTGATTATTAAAGATTTAGAAGCATTAGAAAAAGAAGCGAAATACACAGAAACGTTATCAAATGCACCTTTTTATAATGCACCACCTCAAAATAAAAACTAACAGTCACTTATAAATAACGTAAAGCATTGCCTTTCTTCCTTGGGGGATATTATTTTTGGTTGTGTGTTTTTGCTAGGCCTTCGTCGAGCATTTCCATAGCATGTTTAGTGTTTTTTGACTTACTAAAAGCAACATAAATATCACTTTTTTGGTGAAGCTTACCTTTTCTTATGTCGTTAGGTTGAAGCCCCATATCGTTTAATTTACTTTTAACAACATCATCAAACATAATGGCTACATCTATTCTTTTCTTCTTTAGAAGCTTGATCAGTTGTGTTTGACTCGCGACTCTAACCTCTTTAAATCGATTTTTGTTTTTCTCGTAATTATCACCGTATTCATAACCAATAATTACGCCAACAGATATTTTCTTAGATATATCATCAGCCGAAGTGAAGTTTATGACGGTGTCATTGTGATAATAAAATGATGCGTTAGCTTGCAAAATAGGAATTTCACCAAAATTAAATAGATCAATCGTGCTTTTTTGTTTTGTTACATTGAAGGCGCCGTCAACTTGCCCATTCTTGGTCATCTTTAGTGCTCTAGCGTATGGAACAACAATAAATTCAACGCGAATATTTACAGCGTTATATGCTGCTTGAATAATGTTTTTTGAAATTCCGTTTCCGCCTTCGTCTGAATAAGGAGGCCAGCTATTTTCGGCAGCAAGGGTTATGGTCTCTAAAGCCGCACTGTTTTGAGATATTGTTAGCATTAAAAGGACAAATAAGTTTCGAAGCAATATCATGAATATAAAAAATTTCCAAAGTAATGATGACAAGATAAAAGAATGTTTGGGGTTAAATAGCGAATACAGACTCTGACTATAATTATCGACTAATAATGCAGTGAATTTAACTCATTATCTACTTTTAACTGCTGTTAATATTATTGTACTCTCTTTTTTACTTAATGACATAAGCACTATCATTCACTATCATGCATTATTGTCATTAAGTCTCACTTAGGGCTACTGGTTAGTTTTATTTGGTTCTCCAGAGTAAATTATGAGCACTTTGCGCGTTAATATTTCAAGAAGCGATAATGCTCATTAATAAACAGCTAAAAAAGTATATGGATCTATTCGTTTCATTTTTCTGTTAACTATCAATTTTTTGCTTTGCATTTTCAGTTTCATTTTTATCATGACTCGTCGCTAATCCCTTTAAAGATTGATAAAGCGTTTCTTCTTCTGGGGACAAGCTTTTTGGAAAAGCAATCTTAAGTTTTACAAAAAAGTCTCCAGGAATTTTGCTGGGTAATCCCCGACCTTTTAGGCGCATTTTAGCACCACTACTCACTAGTTTAGGTAACGTTAAATCAATTGTACCTGTTGGTGTGGGTACTTTTACTTTTTCACCTAATGCTGCTTGCCATGGAGTAATAGTAAGCTCGGTGGTAATATCGACGCCTTCAATAACATATAACGGGTGAGGATTAAAACCTACCTCAAGATATAAATCGCCATTTTTTGCGCCACTAAAACCCGCTTCACCTTGCTTTTGTAAACGAATTTTTTGCCCTGGTTTGATGCCTTTTGGTATATTAACTTTTAATGTGCGTGCCTTTGATTGTACTTGTCCATTTACAATTTGATCTTGCAGCGTAAAGCTTCGGGTTACTCCAGTGTACGTATCTGGTAAATCTATTAATATTTTGGCATGACTATCTTGCCCTTGTTTAGGCTGATGACCACGCGGTGAATGTTGACCCGCATTGAAGCCACCACCAAATAACGATTCAAAAAAGTCGCTAAAGTCACCTTGGCCACCGGTATTAAAACTACTATTACCTTGTTGGTATTGCTCTTGCCACTTAGGTGGGGGGGTAAAGCCAGATTGGCCCGCTTTCCAATTACTGCCCAGTTGGTCATAAGCTGCCCGCTTTTCTTTATCACGTAATACGTCATAGGCTTCATTTATATCTTTAAAGCGAGTCTCTGCATCTTTCTCTTTACTGACATCAGGATGAAATTTTCGTGCTAGTTTTCGATATGATGTTTTGATTTCATCTTGGGTCGACGTTTTATCAACGCCCATAATCTTGTAGTAATCTTTGTAATTCACCGTGTTCTCCTGTGCAGATAAACCAGCTAATGATTATTGGGTTTATCTATAATAGTCCCATTTTATGACTTTATTATAAGCACAAATAAAAATGATGAATGTCAATAATGTGACATTTAGAGAAAATATGGGATGTTCAATTTAATTTTTCATGCTACTTTTCATACAAAAGTAGATTGTATTAATATATTAACAGGGAATTATGTCTTACACACTGATACACAACACGCAAGAATGTCGGTATGAATATCATATTGATGGTTATATTGCCTATATTACATATGATGATAAAAATGGCAATATGCACCTAACGCAAACTATTGTTCCTGAAGCACTCGCGGGTAAAGGTCTCGCTAAAATACTTTTAGAAGATGTTCTTGAACAGATCAAAAAAGAGAATAAAAAAGCCGTCGCAAAATGTTCATACATCACTAAATACCTTGAAAAAAATCCCCAAGCAAGCGATCTGTTTATTTGAAAGTAGTGGGGGGAAGACTTTTTATTATTGCGTATAGTTTTACCTTTAAGCGCTGGTGGTTATTAATGACAGTTTTGGTGATAAATCCTAATAATGGCCTGCTTGATTTTCGATCTTAGTGCTTGTTATTTGAGCTTGATTTGTTGATCTGTTCTGACATTGGTCGTTGTTAGATAAATTAAGTCAATAATTGCGGTAAATAGTAGCATTCTGCCTCACTTTATATTAAATTTGCCGCCCTTAATTAGCACAGTTAACAAGAGCGCCTTATGATAGAAAATACTCTCCCACAACTCGAACAACTGATCGAAAAAATCATTGATAAAAATAACCAATTAAAAAGCCAAGTGGCAGAATTAATACAGCAAAAAGCAGAACTCGAACAGCAAAAAACTTTGCTTATTGATGAAAATGAAACTTTTCAACTTGAAGCCCTCGAGGGTGAAGAAAAGCAGAAACAAACAAATAATGTATTAACCGCTTTATTAGACAAATTACAAAGTGCAGAAGAGCTGAGTTAATGTTGACTCAAGACTCTAATGGCATCAGCATTGAAATTATGGGTAAGCAACATCAGTTTTCTTGCTCAGCTGAACAAGCAGAGGATTTAAAGCAAGCCGCTAGCAAGCTTGCTGTAATGTGTGAAGACATCAAACAGCAAAGAGGCAATGCCAGCAGTGAGCGTGCTTTATTAGTGGCGTCAATTAATTTAAGCTATTCATTGTTAATGGCAAATAATAAAATTGAACGCTACCAACACGGACAAGAGGCGCTAATTTCAACATTAAAAAGCGCTTTATAGACACTTTCATTTTTTCAGTATTGCCACTCAGCGCGAGAGTTAATATAGTGGTAATACTGCTGATTTAATATTTAGGAACATTTTCGCTATGGCTGATGCTAGCATCGAATTTAAAGGCTCGAGCTTTACCTTGTCTGTTTTACATTTAAAAACGTCAATATTAGCGGACATTCGTACTGATTTAGCTGATAAAGTCGCACAAGCACCCGATTTTTTTTATCTTGTTCCCATTGTGGTCAGTATTGAACAGTTAGAGGGTTCAATTGATTATCAAGCGATAAAAACGTTAATTGAATCATTCAATTTTACCTTTGTTGGTTTTACTGGCACGGTATCAAAAGACCAGCGTACCTTGATCCGCGAACTTGGTTTTTCATTTGTGAATACGGCGAAAGCGAGTACGGTTGAAAAAACCACTCTTTTAGCAGAGGCTGAAGCCGGAGAAACTAAAATAGTTGCAGAGACACCAGAACGTAACTTATTCAGCGACAAAATACACCGTGGGCAAATACGCTCAGGTCAGCAGGTTTACGCTAAAGATCAGAATTTAGTGGTTATTGGCTCAGTATCTGCTGGAGCTGAAGTCATTGCTGATGGTAACATTCATGTCTACGGTTCGTTACGTGGTCGGGCCATTGCGGGTGCAAAAGGTCATCATCGGGCGCAAATATATTGCCAAAACCTCGAGGCTGAATTGGTCTCTATTAATGGTAACTATTGGTTGAGTGAATCAATGGAGCAATATTGGGGTTCTCCCGCATATATACATTTGACTGACAGCGAACTCACGTCATCAAAACTCATTTAACTTTTAACTTAAAAAGGATATTCGGTCTATGGCACGAATAATAGTTGTTACATCAGGAAAGGGAGGGGTTGGCAAAACGACATCAAGTGCGGCAATCGGTCTTGGATTGGCGTTAAAAGGTCAAAAAGTAGTGTTAATTGATTTTGATATTGGCCTACGTAACCTTGATTTAATTATGGGTTGTGAACGCCGAGTTGTTTATGACTTTGTTAATGTGATTAATGGTGAAGCGACTTTAAATCAAGCCTTAATTAAAGATAAGCGCGTTAGCAGCTTGTCTATATTACCCGCTTCGCAAACTCGTGACAAAGATGCGTTAAATAAAGAAAACGTCGGTAAGGTACTTGAAGAACTGGGTAAAATCTATGACTATATCGTTTGTGATTCTCCCGCTGGTATTGAAGCAGGCGCTATGATGGCACTGTATTATGCTGATGAAGCTATCGTAACGACTAACCCTGAAGTGTCATCAGTACGAGACTCTGATCGTATTTTAGGTATGTTAGCCAGTCGCTCTCGCAGAGCAGAACTTGGCTTAGAACCTATTAAAGAACATTTATTATTAACACGTTACTCGCCTAAGCGTGTTGACGATGGTGAAATGCTGAGTGTTGAAGATGTTGTTGATATTCTATCGATACCTTTGTTAGGTGTCATTCCTGAATCACAAGCGGTGCTTAAGGCATCTAACGCCGGCGAGCCAGTGATTTTAGATACAGAAAGTGATGCAGGAAAAGCGTATCAGGATGTGGTTGATCGCCTTATGGGTGAGACGGTTGATTTTAGATTTTTACATGCCAAGAAAAAAGGCATTCTTAGTCGTATGTTTGGAGGATAACATGGCATTACTGGATTATTTTTTACGTAAAAAAGAAAAGCAGGCAACGACAGCGTCGAAAGCCAAAGAACGTCTGCAAATTATTGTTGCTCATGAGCGCAATAGTCGAAATAAACAGCCAGATTACTTGCCTCAACTCACTGCTGATATACTTGAAGTATTGCGTAAGTATATCAAAGTAACTGATGAAAGCTTTTCAATTAACCTTGATAATAAAGGTGGAGACTTAAACGTCTTAGAGCTTAACATCGAATTAAATGACGAGCACAGTATCAACTAAGCCTCTATTCATACCGTTTATGACCTGTCGGTCTTGAACATAAAAAAGGCGGATATTCATTAATAGAATATCCGCCTTTTTCATTTTATTTTATTGATAAAACCATTGATAACCTAAGCGCTTAAGCTAATAGGCGTTGGCAATCGCTTCTTCGACAAGCTGAGTTAATTGTTCGTAGCCAAAATTGGTTAATGGTTTACCATTGACGAAAAATTGTGGCGTCGCTCTAACGTCAAGTGTTTTACCGTCTTCGATATCTTGCATTATAACCTTGCTGACTTTATCGCTACTAACATCTCGCATAAATTGCTCGTTGTCTAAAGGTAAGTCTTTTAATAATGCCCTAGCACTTTGTGGTTGCGCAACATGGTGGCGAGTCCAGCGTTGCTGTTGACTAAATAAAATGTCTACTGCTGGCCAAAATTGCCCTTGCAAGTGTGCGGCTTCGAGTAGTTTTACCACTTGATCTGATCCCTTATGAAAAGGGGTGTAGCGCATCATAACGTTAACTTTTCCAGGGTATTTTTTAATTAAGTTATTTACTAATGGGGAAAAGGCCGAACATGTTTCGCAAGCGGGATCGAAAAATTCGACAATAGTCACTTTCGCCTCTAATGGTCCTTTTATTGGTGCGCCGATACGTTCAACGACGTCGAGGTTTGCAACCTTAGTGTTCTGGTGACTATTGTTTGCTTTAAATACTGATACAACAACAATAAAAGCCAGAAGGATAATAAGGCTGGCGCTAATAAAAAGTGATTTTTTATTCATGATGATTCCGATTTAGTAAGATAAAATAATAATAAAGCCATGACACTAAAGGTTAATAAAGACATCATTGGCATATTTAAGAACCCAAAAACATTGAGGTGCGTTTCTGAACAAGGGATATCTTGTACGCAGGGTTGTGCGCTTTTAGGGATGTAACCGGCCACTAATAATACATGAAATAATGCGGTGAGCCAGCCAAATAACACCAATACACCCGCATAACGTGTCACTTTAGCGTCAAATGGAAATAAGGCCATTGGTAAAATAACGACTAAAGGGTACATGGCAACTCGTTGATACCAGCACAAAGAGCAGACAGGGAGTTTAACAATCTCACTAAAAAATAAGCTGGCAAGCGTGCTTATAGTGGCGAGTATCCAAACCGAAAAGAGTAACAACCAACCTTTGGGTAAGGTGTTGTTAGCAGATATATCGTTCATATAATCTCGTTTAGTTAAGTTAAAGTTAAAAATCCAGCCGAAGCCGGATTTTTTAAGATAAATAAAACTCAGTTAATTATTCAACGATATCCATTTCTTCAATAAGATTAGTCGCGCCGTCAACATGCTCCATTACCCATAACATGTATTTAATATCAACGTGAATCGATCGGTTTAACTTTGTGTCGTAGTCCCAATCACCAATAATACTTTCATAAACACCGTCAAACACTAAACCCACAAACTCTGCCTTATCATTAAGCGTAGGTGACCCCGAGTTACCACCGGTGATATCTAATGTACCTAGGTAGTTAACCGGTACTGAGCCAAGTTCTTTTTTAGCGTATTCGCCGTAAGTTTTACTCTTAATTAAATCAAGTTGTTTTTTAGAGGCATTAAAGGGTTTTACACCTGTGTCTTTTTCTACAATGCCTTCAAGTGTGGTAAAAGGTGTTGCTGTTAATCCGTCTTTTGGCGAATAGCCTTTCACGTTACCGTAAGTAATACGCAGTGTGCTGTTTGCATCAGCATAAACCGGTAAGTTTTTATCGTTAAAATAAGCGATTAACGCTTCCATATACTTAGGACGATAAGCTTGAATATTACCGGATAACTCTTCGCCTTTTTCTTCAAGCGCTTTTCTTACGGTAAATGTACTTACGGCAAGTTGAATAAAAGGGTCTGAGCTGTTTTCAAAGTCTTTTACTGATTTATTCATCCAAGCAAGGCGCGTTGTTTCATCTGCAAGTGACGATGCTTGATACATTTTTGTAAGCTTAGTACTTAGTGCTGTTTCATTGAGACCCTTTTCAAGTTCAAAAAATTTGTCGATTGCGAGAATACGTTCTGATTTAGGCAGTTCAACATAATGCGTTAACATGGCGAATAAAATCTTTTGATCAATATTCTCGTCATAACGGCGATTAAAGGTTTTCATACCTTGTTCAAAGCCGGCAATATCACGCTCTTGGTAACCACGCTCTCTTTCTACATTTGATTTGGTTTTTTCTACGGCTAAACGGTGTAATCGGTAAGCGGTACTTAACATTTTGTTGTAAGCCATATAACCTAAAATTAGATCACGGGCTTGGCTTTGTTGGTCTTGTTTTAGTAATTTGTTGAGACCAGTAAGTGCTTTGCCATATTTAGCTTTACGGGTTTTATCAGTGTTAATCCAAGCACTTAAGTCTTGCTCTAGTTGCTGTTTACGCGCTAAAGTTGTACCTTTGTTATAGCTTTTTATCATACTACCGTAGTTTTTTGCGTAGTTAGCTAAGCCAGCTAAGGTACTTTCGTACTTTATTCTCGCTTCACTTTCTGGTGCAGACTCGGTATGAATTAAGTCGATAAGCTCTTCACGATAATTTTTAGCATTAGGGTAAGTCCAAGTAAATTGGTTCTCAACTTCAAGTGCAGTACGGTAACGATTGGTGCGTCCTGGGTAACCTAACACCATAATGTAGTCACCTTCATCAACACTACTTTTATTCACTTTTAGGTGATGCTTTGGCTCATAAGGTACGTTATCTTTACTAAAGTCAGCGGGTTGGCCATCTTTACCGACATAAGCACGGTAAAAACCATAGTCACCCGTGTGGCGTGGCCACATCCAGTTATCTACATCTCCACCATACTTGCCAACACTGCTTGCTGGGGCATGTACTAAACGAACATCACGAATCGTTAATTGTTTGAATAAATAATATTCTAAACCACCATGAAAATTAACAACACTACAACGATATTTTTCATCACTTTCACATTCAGCTACTAATGTTTTAGAATTTTTATCTATGGTTTTATAGCGTTCAGAGCCCGACATGCTCTCGGTAATACTGGCTTTAATTAATGAGGTAACATCGTTTATTTCTTCAGTTACATAAATGCGGCTACCTGGTGTTGCGGGTAGCTCTTCATCAAAGTTTTTTGCGAGAAAACCATTAGCAAGTAAGTTGTTCTCTGCTGTTGAGTTATATTGAACAGAGCCATAAACACAATGATGGTTAGAGGCAACTAAACCTTTGTCAGAAACAAAAGAGGCGGTACAGCCGCCAAGGCTGACAATAGCACCCATAGGGAAGCCAGTTAGATCGGTTAAGTCGTTTGGGTTTAGTTTTAAACCAGCTTGGGTAAGTTCTTTTGCAATGCTAGGCAATTGGTGAGGTTGCCACATACCTTCATCAGCCGTGGCGAGTGTAGAAGCCATTGCTAATAACAAAATAGTTGTTTTTTTCATTAGAATTCTCTGGGTTGTATTAATTTATAGTTATAGTTTTTATATTGATGAGTCGCCAGATAATACTGAGTAATATTTAGCAGCCACATATTTATCTATTTTTACGGAGAACATTATGCCAAAGATAACTTTAAGGATAAAGCTTGATGTTTACAGCGACTTTTCAATAGTTTACTGAAAATAATACCTAATTCTACCTGCTTTTTGTTATGAGCTTCACAGCAGTTAAGCACTTAATTATAGAGCCTTCATCATTGTCATTATGACCAAGAGCTTGAAATTTAACTATTTCGTACCTATCTAAAGATAAATACTCTCAGGTAATGCTCTTTATGTTGTCTTATTTACTTCCTATCTTTATTGGCGTTTTACTTATTGGTTACTCTGTTGCCAAGCCTTATTGGCGAGAGTATCAGCGAGAAAAAATAAGAAGTCAGCCATTTAAAAAGTCTTGGCGAAAAATCATTCAGCAAAGAATGCCGTACTTTGGACAAATGCCAACAGATTTACAACTGCAGTTAAAGCGACATATTCAGGTGTTCTTGGCGGAAAAAAACTTCGTTGGTTGTAATGGGGTTCAAATAACTGATGAAATACGGATCACTATTGCTGCACAAGCATGTCTGTTATTACTTAACCGTAAGACAAATTTTTACCCTAAATTACAGACTATTCTTGTTTATCCGAGTGCTTTTATTAAAGAACAACAAAATATGGGTACTGACGGTTTAAGGTATCAGCAAAGTGTTGCACTTGCAGGTGAGTCATGGGATTTTGGTAAGGTGGTACTCTCTTGGCAAGATACCCTCGCAGGGGCAAAAATCCCTGACGATGGACGCAATGTGGTCATTCATGAATTCGCTCACCAATTAGACCAAGAAAATGGTAAAGCTAATGGCGCTCCAATATTATATCAAGGGCAAAATTACAAAGCTTGGTCTGACGCTTTTTCTTTACAATTTGAAAAACTTCAAAGACAAGCACAAACAGGGGCACCTTCATTGTTTGACTATTATGGCGCCACTAATCCTGCTGAGTTTTTTGCGGTGACCAGTGAAGTTTTTTTTGAACAGGCTAATCAGTTTAATGCCAAGTATCCGGTGCTTTATCAACAACTCAAAAACTATTATCACGTTGACCCGCTTCACTGGAAATAGGGCGGTAATGGCTGACCTTTTAATCGCTTAATATTTTACACTGTAAAATATCGAGGGTTTTAAATGAACTCAAGCCAATTGATATGCCTGACTTTTCATCTTCTCTACTTTTAAAGTATTGAATATGTGTCATTTTTCCTGAAGTATTTCCCAACTGATACTCTATATTTGCACTACCATTACCGTAGTATTTTATTTGGTAGGGAAACTGATACTTATTCGTTCTGTCATTGTATTCTGCTTGTGCCCAGCGGTATTTTAATGGGCAGTTATTCCTAGCGAGTGTCCATTTTCCATAATTTTTCTTGTAATGTTTAATACTGTGTTTTTCTTCAGGCTTTGCCTTACCTTGGCTTACTCTATATTCAATCGCTGAATATTTTGCCATCGCATAAGCCTCTTCAAACGCTAATACAGCAATAACAGGTAAGTCGGGTGCAACACCAACGCCTTCCCAATTCGTTTTTGTTATAGGGTCAACCGCTCTTCCGGTCGGTATAAAAATTGAAAGCCTTGAAGGTAAATCAAAAAAATGTCCTGGGTTGGCTCCTCCTTTTGTTGTTTCTCCTACGAGGTATGCGCGCTTTCTTACTTTTAAGAGGTAGGAAAATCCTTCAGCGGCTGAAAAGGTATTTTTACTGGTGAGAATGTAGATGGGCAGATTGGGCCTTTTATCACTGGGAAGATCATCAATCGTCCAATATTCTTCATTCTTATTTGTTTCTCGCCAATAAATACTATTAAGGTGTGTCTTCTTATCAAAAAAATAGCTGCTAAAATAGCGAACAAGATCTGCGCTTCCTCCTCGATTATTTCGTAAATCAATGATCAGGGAATCAACATCCGTTAGTTGCAATAAAATACGGTCTATTATGTCTTTAGCTTTTGGATCAGATGGAAACTTATCAAAGGTAATCAGTCCGACATTACCGTCGAGTATTTCGACTTCTCTAAAGTGTTTTTCAACATCTTCATTAATATTAATCGTTACACCTGGTTGACGAAGTTTAACTCTGATGTGCTTGTCTTGCGTTATTTCCTGAATGTCACCAGTTAGTCTGTCTGCAAAGATAAAACTTTCATCATAGCCAAGATATTCATTATTATTGATATTCAATAAAAGCTGTGTTGCTACTTTGTTGGCAACATCAGGGAAGACATAATTATCGATTAATTTTTTCGATATACTATCGATAATGACCCTTTGCTTATCATAAGGTGTTTTGGCAACGGTCATTGCTATAACAGCAAAGTTGACAGGTAAGCTACTGAAAAAAAATATTAATACCACACCATATTTAGTCATAGAAATTATCCCTTTTCGTTATTATCGATAATACACCTCTTAGCAACATAGCATTGTTTTAAGCTTTACGAAACTATTCGTAAAGTAATGGGCTTTGCTGACAAATGATAACAGGGCAGGGATAATTTTTTAGATCTATGTGCTACCACTGTAGTAAGATACGCTTATACTTTTGGTTAAAAATTATTCCGCTAGAAGATGATATGGTTTAATAACTAATTTTCATTTTTTTGCCTATGATTTTCTCAATATTTCTAAAGATCCCCTCTATGCGTTTATTAAAATCAACGATTCATCCTGACATTAGTGACATGTCAGCACGCCAATTTACGCGAAAAGCGACGCGCGCTATTGTGTTAAAAGGCGAAAATATTCTTTTGCTTTATACCAAACGCTATCACGATTATAGCCTTCCCGGTGGCGGCATTGATGACGGCGAAAGTCATGTGGCAGGCTTAGTACGTGAGTTGAAAGAAGAAACGGGTGCACATGATGTAAAAGATGTTCAAGCGTTTGGCTTATATGAAGAGTTTCGACCTTGGCATAAAGCCGATTTTGAATTTATGCATATGCAGTCTTATTGCTATATTTGCTCAATAGACGATGAACTACTTGAACCTGAGCTTGAATCACATGAAATTAGTAATGGTATGTATCCTATATGGATGAATATTCATCAAGCGATTAGTCACAATGAACACACGATGGCTAATAGTCAAAAGAAGGGATTATCCATTGAGCGTGAAACCTTTTTACTCAAACTGATTGTTAGTGAACTATTAGCTTCATAATATTTAATAAGTAACATTTACAAAAGTAATATTGAGCGGGGCAATGTTGATATACTTTTGATGTTTTTTGTTGCTGAAGCTAACGAATTATAGGGAAATATACTTCAAATGATTAAGACTCAACCTTCGTTATTATTGACGGTGGCGGTTAATGAACTGCTTAGTCAGTGTGAACTGCCTGCAACTTTATCGATAGAATTGTGTGCTTCGTCTTTAGCGATGAGCATGACGTCTTTTCGCCGCAAACTTGCCAAAGAAGATACGAGTTTTAAACTTATTCAAGGTAAGTTTTTGAATGAACTTTGTGTGGAAGCTTTATTAACTCAGCAAAGTAATATTGAAGACTTAGCGATTAAACTTGGTTATTCTGAAAGGGCGACCTTTGAAAGGGCCTTTCGTCAAAAATTCGGTATTACTCCTTCTCAGTTTCGCGAACTTTCCCCTGCTGGTAGTACTGATAGCCATTATGAAAAACTGACAAGCATCGCTAAAAATATGCCACCAATGCCCAGCAGTTGTCGTCAATTAATTGAAGAGAAAGAGCAAGGCCGTCTTAATTTGCAGCGAGTTATTGAGATTATAGGTCATGACGCAATTTTTTCTGCTCGTATTCTTGGCCAAGCCAGTAAAGCGATTTATGGAAAAACCCCAAAAAATCTCCTTGAAGCCATAAGTCGTAATTTAGGGATAGGTAGTGTGGTTAATTTTGCCATTGTTTATGCAATGAAAGATGCACTGCAAGATCATGTAGAACAATGGATTGTTGAGCAGTACACTGAAGCCTTTTTAATGGCACCTAAAATATTTCAGCAAGTTCGTAAGTCATTACCCTCAAAAATTAAATTTGATATTGCCCTAACCGAACAAGTACTTGTTTTTGCATTGCTTGGGGTGTTTTTACTCAGCCATAAAAGCACCTATAAGCATGAGTTAATGCTTTATTCGCTGCGTGGTGTTGCCGATTTAGATTCGCTTAATCGTCACATGAGAAAATCGATGGGGATCAGTATATTTTCGTCATCATCTCTAATGCTTTCGTTATGGCATATTGATGCGAGTTTGGTTAAACAGCTTAATCATTTAGAAAAAGTGAGTCAGTTAAAAGTGCTAGGGAGTGTACAAGATGAATTAGTATTA
Source organism: Colwellia sp. Bg11-12 (assembly GCF_014076955.1). Classification (NCBI taxonomy): domain Bacteria; kingdom Pseudomonadati; phylum Pseudomonadota; class Gammaproteobacteria; order Alteromonadales; family Colwelliaceae; genus Colwellia; species Colwellia sp. Bg11-12. The sequence goes on along the minus strand of NZ_JACGUZ010000072.1, from coordinate 34,888 downwards.
TTTATGCTTTCATGTTTGTACTTTTCAGCGGCGGGGTATGACGATTTTAGTCAATTAGAGCAAAAAGCTGAGTTGCTTCATCTTTGTGACTTTGATGAAATTAAAAAATTATTAATTAAAGAGTAGTATAACGTTTGAAAAGGTAACTTTCTCAGCCATTAGGAAAAGGGGGCTACTTGTTATTAACTGAGAAAGTTATAAAGCTTGAATTACGCTTGTTTGGCGAGTTTTCGCTGACGAACAAATAACAAGGTTATTGCTATTAAAAACAAGATAAACATTGACGGCTCTGGAACCGAAGTTACCTGCTCTAAAGAAACATTATCGACTAACCCCCCTAAAGTGTTCTGTGTACCAAATGATGCGAAACTTAAATTCATTGATTGTGCTTGAGCAGTAAATGAAACTGACTGCAAAGCCCAGTTTGGCGTTAAGTTTCTTGTGCTGTTAGCAATTAAAGCTGCTGTCATTCCTAAATTAAAGTCAACGTTTGCATCATACCAAAAAACATTAATTCCGTTATCGTTACTATTATTGGTTCTTGGTTTGTAATAGAACTCTAATAAATAGTCTGCACCAATCGTCAATGAGTTTAGTGTTTGTGTCATTGCAGCGTTAGATGAACCACGTTGATGAGAATCTAATTCAACATGGTATAAGCCGTCTTGAGAGCCTGTAACAACATTTTTTTGTAATTCTATGCCATTACCGTATGACGTTTTCCAGCCAGGTAACGTTGAAAAAACATCCCAAGCACTTGTTTTGTTTTTAAATGCTTGTAAGTCAATATGAGAAACTATACCCGTAGATTTTGTCGCATCAGCAAAGGTAAGTTGTTCAAAACTTCCATTAGTAATTAATGATGCATGAGTAAAAGCACTTAAGCTGATTAAGGAAACATACAATAAAATGTTCTGTATAAGTTTAGACATAGAGATTAAGCACTTATTTGATTTTTTGAATACCGTCACTATACGTAACGATATCAATCGAAAATATGGCTAAACTGTCCATTTTAGGTACTTACTATCAAGAGTAACTATTTTTAGGTAAGAGGGTCTAATTTTTATTCAAAAGGGGGATTCTTAATGTTTCCCTTTGTAGTAACTTTACTGCTACTTCTGCAGGTACTTGATAAAACTCATTTACGTATTTTTTTGCATTTAAATACGTGCGAATTTGTTTTTTGACTTCGCACGGCTCACTACATGCTAAAGAATAGACCAGAGAATAATCACCGGGTGAATTTTTTGAAAGTGCTTGCGCATATTCCATAGGGTCTTCAGAGGTGCAACCTATTCTTATGACATCTGAAAAAAAAGAGTGGGTCATTATATAAACGTAACCAGTTGAAACAGTATTATCCTTCATTTTTTATAAGCGTCCTTGTTAATACCTTAATAAGGCTCAATATTTTTAAAGCACTTACCTTATTAATAAAGTAAGTGCTTTTTAAATACTTGTTGGCTGGCTTAAGCTATTTTTAAATAATCTTTGATTATTTCTGCGCCATTATTGGCTTGAATCGGCTTGAAAATGAACCCTGAAACGCCACTTTGTTGGCATTCATCGACAAGTGCTTTATCAGTGACCGATGACAACATAACAACCGGCACATTTGAACCACTTGCTCGGATAACTTTTAATGCTTCGTTGCCGTTCATTTGAGTCATAACGACGTCCATGAAAAGAAAATCAGGGGCTTCGTTTTTTACAGCTTCTACCGCAGTACTACCATCATCAGCTTCAATGACATTTTCATAGCCCAAACCAGCTAAAAAGCGCTTTAATGCTTTTCTTATCATCGCGCTATCGTCAACGAGTAATATTTTACTGTCTTGGGGTAAAGGTGTGTTGTGTGGATTAGAAATACCCGCACTTTGCTCTCTTTCAACATTATTCGTTTGAAAGTTAACATTACGTACCAATAAATTAAAATAATAGCGACCAACGCCTTCAACGGTAATTGGCACAGTGACTATTTCTTTAACACCTTCGAGGTATTTTTCCATATCTTTAAAATCATGAATAAAATAGGGGCTAGAAAAATCAAACTGTAAGTTATTTCGACTGAGTAAGTCGGTAGCACGACCTACAATAGTATTGCCCCATTCTGCTAAAGCATGGCTCAATTCTTCATTTATTTCTGTGTAATCATAGTCTTCATTAAACATATTTTGACAAACAGAATTGCCAATAGCGACTGCAGTTTCTGGATAATGATGCATCATTATTACCCCATCCAAACAGCCCGTAATATCAGAACAAACGGCATAACCTTTAAAACGAAAGTCTTCAACTTTATCCATAAAGGCGTCGCCAGCATTACCCGATAAACTGGTCATCGATTTTAAGCTAGCAATAGATTCATTAATGAAAGGGTGTAGGGTGACTTTGTAAATTGTATCAATAGACATGAAATATCCGCATATATTATTTTTATTGTGCTAACAAAATACTAGAGCAAATAAGGTTTTGCAAGGAAATACCCGAGGCGATTAACAAGCTTTGATAATTTTTATTTAATAAGATATCAAGCACTAATCACTTCTGTATTGCTACTGGTGAAAAAACAACCAGAAATATTGAGGATTAAGTAGAGAAAATAGAGTTTTTACTGTATAATGCGGCACTTTATTTTGATGGTCTTAAATATGTTTCTATTTTTGCTATCTTCACCGTTGCTGGTTAACCATTTTAGTTAGCACTATTTAGGAATTTATCTTTGATCACTACATCTAACATTACAATGCAATTTGGCGCAGAGCCTTTGTTTGAAAACATCTCGGCAAAATTTGGCAATGGTCACCGCTACGGTTTGATCGGCGCAAATGGTTGTGGCAAGTCTACATTTATGAAGATACTGAGTGGCGATTTAGTACCAAGCTCTGGCAATGTATCGGTTAGTACCGGCAACAAAGTCAGCACTTTGGGACAAGATCAATTTGCCTTTGAACAACACAATGTTATTGATACTGTGATCATGGGTGATATGCCTTTATGGAAAGTAAAGCAAGAAAGAGATGCTATTTACGCACAAGCTGAAATGAGTGAAGCCGACGGCATGCGTGTGGGTGACTTAGAAAGCGAATTTGCTGAAATGGATGGTTACACGGCAGAAAGTCGCGCCGGTGAAATTTTATTAGAAGCAGGCATTGAAGAATCTTTTCATTACGGTTCAATGCAACAAGTTGCGCCAGGTTGGAAGCTTCGTGTACTACTTGCACAAGCCTTGTTTGCCAACCCTGATATTTTATTACTTGATGAGCCAACCAACAACTTGGATATTCATACTATCAGTTGGTTAGAAACAGAATTAAACAAGCGTAAATGCACCATGATCATTATTTCGCATGATAGACATTTTCTTAATTCTGTTTGTACGCATATGGCTGACATTGATTATGGTGAATTACGTGTTTACCCAGGTAATTACGAGTTCTTCTTAGCGCAGTCTGGCTTGTTACGTGAACAGTTATTAGCGGGCAATGACAAAAAAGTTGCTGAAATTGCAGAGCTACAAGACTTTGTTAACCGTTTTGGTGCAAATGCTTCAAAAGCGAAGCAAGCAAGTTCTCGTGCCAAGAAAATGGATAAAATTAAACTTGATGATGTTAAATCGTCTAGTCGTATCACACCAAAAATTGCTTTTGCTCCAGGCAAGAAAATGCACCGTCAAGCATTAGAACTTGAAAATCTAAGCCATGGTTTTGATGGTGAAGTATTATTTGAAAAAGGTGACTTATTACTTGAAGCGGGTGCTAAATTAGCCATTATTGGTGAAAACGGTGTTGGTAAAACAACATTGCTACGCTGTTTAATGAGTGAGTTAACGCAAACTGAAGGCGTTGTTAAGTGGTCTGAGAATGCTTCTGTAGGCTATTGCCCACAAGATAGTGGTTCATTTTTTGATAATGACTTAACCCTCATGGAATGGATGTCGCAATGGCGTAGACCTTGTCATAACGATTTAAGTGTTCGTGGCATGCTAGGGCGTATGTTATTTACTGATGACGACGCAAACAAAAAAGCACGTAACTGTTCAGGTGGTGAAAAGAATCGCTTGTTATTTGGTCGCTTAATGATGGCTGATATCAATGTATTAATCATGGATGAGCCGACTAACCACATGGATATTGAAGCGATAGATGCATTGAACAATGCACTGAAAGACTTTGAAGGTACGTTAATCTTTGTTAGCCATGACCGTGAGTTCGTTTCAAGCTTGGCAACCCGTATTATCGATATTAAAGATAAAAAGCTTGTTGATTTCCAAGGTTCTTTAGACGAATACCTTGATAGCCAAATGCAGGCACAAAAAAGAGCTTAGTCTTTTTTATTGGCTTAATTGAAGTTTAAAAGCGTCTTTAATGACGCTTTTAAGTCTTTGGTTAAGTAACTTTATTACGATATATAAATAAATGAGTTAGGCAGAATTCAAAACGAGTGCGCTATACTCTCTATCTTTTTGAATATGACGCTATGTTATATTCACTCCTACTACGACTTCTAGGCTTATACATGATAAACAATGATATTCTTCGTCGCTTAAGTACTTTACTTGGTTTTGATGACGAAAAAACACGCGCAGTATTTAAATTAAATGCGTGTGACATAACTGCAGATAAATTGGTTTGTTTTTTTAAAGAAAAAGATGATGCTGCTTACATTGAATTACTTGATGTGGAACTTGCTAGTTTCCTTAACGGTTTAATTGTTGAGAAAAGAGGGGCAAAAGAAGGGCCTCAAGCTGTGCCTGAAGAAGATTTAACGAATAACGCCATTTTTAATAAATTGAAAATAGCCTTTTCTTTACAAGCTGATGAAGTGATTGAGACGCTTGAATTAGCTGAGTTGAGTCTAACCAAATATGAATTAAGTGCATTCTTTCGAAGTATCAATAATAAGCACTATAGAGAGTGTAGTGATGAAGTTTTGTCGACCTTTATCAAAGGTTTGAAAATTAAACTTCAAGGATAGTATCATGCCATTTTCGACATTGGGATTAAGTGAACCCCTTTTAAAAGCGCTTGCTGAATTGAATTATAGCGAGCCAACGGCTATTCAGAAAAAAGCAATACCCGTTGTTTTATCAGGTAAAAATCTTGTTGCTGCCGCGCAAACGGGGACCGGTAAAACGGCGAGTTTTGTTTTACCCATACTTGAAAAACTTAATACCGATCGAAAATTACGTGGTAAACGCATTCGAGCACTTATTCTTACGCCAACGCGTGAGCTCGCGGTGCAAGTAGAACAAAGTATTCGTGATTACGGTAAACATCTAAACCTTAGTTCAATGGCCATGTATGGCGGTACTGATATTGAGCCGCAAAGGCAAAAGCTCATTTGGGGGGTCGATATTGTTGTTGCAACCCCAGGTCGATTACTTGATATGGCGCATCAACGTGCTTTGCATTTTGATGAACTCGAAGTACTTGTTTTAGATGAAGCCGACAGAATGCTTGATATGGGTTTTATTGAAGATATTAATAAAATTATTGAACGTTTACCGCTTGAGCGTCAAAATCTATTATTTTCAGCGACTATTTCTGATGATGTTCGCTTGTTATCAAAGAGAACCTTTAGTAATGCGACAGAAATCTCAATCGGCAATAATAGCGCGTCAAAGCCTAAAATTGACCAATGGTTAATAACCGTTGATAAAGGTAATAAATCTGCATTACTGAGCCATTTAATTAATGAAGAAAAATGGCAACAAGCGCTCATTTTTATTGAAACAAAACATGGTGCGGCTAAATTAGTCAGCCAATTAGAAAAACGCGGTATCCATGCTGAATCTATCCACGGTGGTAGAACGCAAGCGATGCGAGAACAAGTACTTAATGACTTTAAAGCGGGAAAAATTAAATTTCTTGTCGCTACTGGTATTGCTTCTCGTGGTCTTGATATCGGTGAGCTTGTACGTGTGGTTAATTACGACTTACCCGATCAAGTTGATGACTATATTCACCGAATAGGTCGAACAGGTCGCGCAGGTGCTTCTGGCGAAGCGGTATCATTTGTCGCAAAAGATAACTTTAGAAACTTGTGTGCGATAGAAAGTCGTTTAGGGCATGTTATTAAACGCAAAGAATTTGAAGGCTTCCCCGTCAAAAAAGCTGTGCCAGTTTCTATTTTAAATTATGTTCCTAAAAATAAGAGATAAATTTAAAATATTTCACTCTCATCAGTTAAGTATTCATTAGACCAGCCAATATACCCGCTTCACCTCAATATGCAGTAATCTGCATTTTGAAGTGGAACGGGTATATATACTTAACTGGCTATATTTAGCTTCAGCAATCGGCTATATTTACTTTAATACATTCTCCTGAAAAATTAATCCGATTTTGCATACCCTCTTAGATGTTTTACAAGCGATTTTATTTGTCGGTATACCTGTTGGTGTATTTAGTTTTTTGATGATCTACTTTTCTTATCAAAAAGGATATTTATCAACTGATTTTGAACTTAAGGATGCCTTTAAAAAAAATAACAACACAGGTTCTTCTCTCTCAAGAAAACACAAAAAAGAATTATTATTCTTACACTCTAAATGGGTCACCTTTGGTGGTGGTTTCTATGGGCTAATTGCGTTGTTAACTTTTCTTATTATTGAATTAACTCAAGTGGTTAATTTTTTGTTTAGCATTACGGGTTGGCAAGATATTGTTGCATTATTCAGTTTTGACACTTTGATTGCTATGATTATTGATTCAATAACTAATATGATACAAGCAATCATTTGGTTTACGTATTGGTCCGAAAAATTCGATACTGAAAACTTCATAGTCTGGATTTTTATTGCTTATATAAGTTATCGTTTTTCTGAAAAATATGCGATGCGTTATACCGTTTATCAACGTAAACTTGCTATAGAAGAGGCTATAGAAGAATAAAATGGTAATGAATGCTCTTCTAATAGTTTGAGCATAACGTTCATGTGCTATTTTATTCTTACTTTCCTGTAAAAATAGCACGCCTTATATGGCTGTTTTCAGCTTTATTTCCTAATCTTACTCGTCCTGCTTGTTGCTCTATTCCTAACATATTTAAATCATCCATATATTTAGGTAATATGTAACTTTTTGAAAATTCGGTAAATAATGAAGTGAAGATATTATTGTTAGTTAATTTGTCGAGTTGCTTGGTAATTTCTCCTGCCGATAAGTAGCGATCAAAGCAACATTTGTGTAATTCATGTAATGCCTTATCAAGTGAATAACCAGTATTGAGCTTTCTTAGGGCAATATCAGCTTTAAGCCAATATAAGGCACCACTCCAATAAACGCGCATATAACTATTATTCTGATTAATATTATCACTCAAGTAATTTAACTTTTGATGATTATACTTCGTGTCTTTTCTGCCACGTTCAAATCCTTCATAGAGCTTTTGCCACATTTTACTTTCATTAAACATACCCACACGCGCTTGAATTATATTTTGATAATAACTGGCGAGACCTTCAGAAAACCAACGGGAATCAGCGGCATCATAAGGTATAAGTAAGTGGCTAAATTCATGATATATCGTCCAATCAGCTTTTAATTCATTGAGGGTGCTTTTGGGATTCACAACAAGTGTCACCTCAGGAATAGTATTTCGGCTAACTTCTCCCCAAGGAACTACACCAGAGTCTCGTTTACTGAACTTTATTTTGGTTATGAAATGGTCAACAGGTAGTTCACCATAAACCAAGGTTAACGCATCACTACTATGGTTAATCCATTGGCGTAAGATTTCTTTTTTATCTGAAGAAATATTTGATTGAAAGCGCACATCTATATTTTGGTTAAAATGAGTATTATCCCCATTACTTTTTGCAGAGATAGGGTGAGTAAAAAGTATCAATAATAACGTAATACTCAACACTGGATAGTTTAGGGCGTATTTATAAAACATAATCACATACTAAATAGATTTTCATAAGCATCATTTATTGTAGGTTCAACATCTTAAAAATGACCTTGGATTGTACTTATTCTTTTGAAATACAGTGTAACAAGGCATTACCAAAGCAAATAAATCACATTGGTATTACGTTATAAGTGGGTTGAATTGATTAATTATTCAAGCTAATGAAATTATAGTATAGGTGGCTATTATTTAATAAAGGTTATTAACTAGCGACTATCACTCATCAAATCGTCGAGGATTAATTGTGCTTTTTTGGGGTGATTCAAATCTACCACTTCAATCATTTCACATTCATCTCTTACCATTTCAGCAATATTACTGGGATATTGACGACAATCTTCTGGGCGGTCTAGATAAATAGCGCAGGTATATTTTACTTGCTCTGAAGGCTGTTGGTTGGGCATTTTTTCTAAAAATGGGCATTGAGTTAATTGTGTGCCTGTTTCGGGGTTAAACCAAATTTTATCTTTGATAACATATTGATGAATGTGTGGTCGAAAAATTGCCCACATGTCAATATCTTCCTCGGAAGCTGCTATGCCGCCATTGCCATACTTAATACAACACTTTCCACATTGATTACAATCTTTCAACGGTTGAATTACTCCTTAAATTGTTTACACAAAATTGTACCATGGTATTTCAAGTAATAATGGAGGGTAGCACTTCATTCGTTATTCGTAAAAGGGTTGTTTTCATCCTTAAAATTAGGGGCGCGTGTGCTGATTTGATCTCTGACCGGTTTAAAGTGACAATAAGCCCAATAAATGATTAAAAGGTAACAATTACAACGTGAAAAAATCTATTTTAATAACGGGGTGCTCAAGTGGTATCGGCTTAGATGCTGCCTTGACACTATCAATGAGAGGTTATCAAGTTTTTGCTACGGCGCGAAAAGAAGCAGATGTATTAATGTTGCAAGAAAAAGGCTTAACCGCCTGCCAGCTTGATTTAACTGAAAGTGACAGTATCAAAACCGCGCTTTCTTTTGTACTTAAAGAGACAGGAGGAACATTGGACTTTCTCTTTAATAATGGCGCTTATGGACAACCAGGCGCATTAGAAGACTTATCAACACAAGCCCTTAAAATTCAATTCGACACTAATGTTTTTGGTTGGCATGAACTTACTAAGCAGGTTATTCCTGTTATGCGTAAACAAGGTCATGGTCGAATTATTCAATGTAGTTCTGTGTTAGGTTTTGTTTCTATGGCATATAGAGGGGCTTATAATGCGTCAAAATATGCGCTTGAAGGCTTAACTGACACGTTAAGATTAGAATTGAAATCAGCTAATATTTCGGTGGTGTTATTACAGCCAGGACCGATTAATACACAATTTCGAGCGAATGCATTAAAGGCTTTTCAAGAACACATCGCTGATAAAAACAGTGCTCACCAAGTTCAGTATCAACAGCAAATAGCAAGGCTGGCCAGTAAAACCTCAAATGCAAAATTTACCTTAGAGCCCGCTGATGTCACAGCAGCATTGATCCATGCTTTAGAAAGTAAGCGACCAAAAATACGTTATAGAATTACAGTACCCACTAAACTATTTGCTGTATTTAAACGTATATTACCGGCACGTTGGTTAGATAATCTTTTATCGAAAGGTTAAGCAGCCAAAATAAGATAAACTAAAAACAACAAAACTTAAATACACTCATCTTTAAAAGGTAACCCTGATGAAAAATACGTCAAAAGTCGTTTCTACATTACTAGCCATATTTACGAGCTTTAGTTTGCTCGCTTCTGATTTAAAAGTAGGGGAACAAGCACCCAACTTTAAATTACAGGCGACTAATGGTGATTATTATCAACTGAGTGATTATAAAGGTAAGCAAGCGGTTGTTTTAGCTTGGTATCCAATGGCTAATACCCGAGGTTGTACGATTGAATGTAAGTCATTAGTAGAGAAAGGGCATTTAATTAGAGAATACAACGCTAGCTATTTTATGGCCAGTGTAGATCCATTAGATGACAATAGAGATTTTGCAAAGAAAACAGGTGCAGATTTTCCGATGTTAAGTGATCCTTCCAAAGAAGCTGCTAAAGCGTATGATGTCTTGAATATTATGCGAGTGGCTAGTCGTGTGACTTTTTATATTTCTAAAGACGGTCAGATATTAAAAATAGATGAAGACATTTCGCCCAAAACGGCTGCTGAAGATATTGCCAGTAACCTTGAGATGCTAAAAATAGCCAAAGCTCAGTAATAGAAAGAGAGTAGCCAGATGCACTCTGGCTACTCAATATAAATTATTTAGCGAGTAACTTTTCTATATCAGCTTTAATGCTTTCAGGTTTAGTTGTAGGTGCATAACGCTTAATAACTTGCCCTTGTCTATTGACTAAAAACTTAGTGAAATTCCATTTAATACTTTTTGACCCTAATATTCCGGGTGCTTGAGCTTTTAAAAAAGTGAAAAGCGGGTGAGTGCTATCGCCATTTACATCTATTTTGTCAAATAACGGAAATTTGATATTAAAGGTTAAATCACAAAACTGTTTAATCTCCTCGTTACTGCCTTTTTCTTGTTGCTTAAACTGATTACAAGGGAATGCCAATACTTCTAAGCCTTGAGTTTGATACTCACTGTAAAGTGATTGTAAACCTTCATATTGTGGCGTAAATCCGCAGGCACTTGCCGTATTAACAATAAGCATGACTTTATTTTGGAAGTCTTTTAACTCAACGATTTCTTTTTTATTGTTTAGTGCATTAAATTGATAAATAGCATCAGACATTGATTATTCCTTTATATTAAGCGGCTTAAAATTTAGTGAAATTCTTCACAAGCTATCAAAGTGTTCTCGATTAAACTTGCTACTGTCATTGGACCTACACCGCCAGGTACGGGCGTAATATGAGCTGCTTTCGTTTTAGCTATATCAAAACCTACATCACCAACGAGTTTACCGTTTTCTAAGCGGTTAATCCCAACATCAATGACAATAGCGCCTGTTTTAATCCATTCACCAGGTATGAACTCAGGTTTTCCTACAGCAACCACTAATAAATCAGCGTTACGTATTTTGTCTTCAAGATTTTTGGTAAATCTATGCGTGGTGGTTACGGTACAACCAGCGAGTAATAACTCGAGTGTCATCGGGCGACCCACAATGTTTGATGCACCCACTATTACCGCTTCTAGACCGTGAGGGTCTATTCCGGTAGTTTCTATCAGTTTAATGATACCTTTAGGCGTGCAGGGGCGTAATCCTGGCTGACGTAGCGCTAGTTTACCGACGTTGAACGGATGGAAGCCGTCTACATCTTTTAAAGGGTTAATATGTTCGATAATCAAATTAGCATCTAGACCTTTGGGTAAAGGAAGCTGAACTAGAATACCATCAATGTTTTTGTCATTATTTAATTCATCAATTAAAGTAAATAATTCGGCTTGAGTCGTTGTGGGTTCAAGATCATAAGAGCGAGAAAGGAAACCGACTTCTTCACATGCTTTACGCTTGCTCCCTACATAAACTTGAGAGGCGGGATCAGAGCCAACTAATATGACTGCCAATCCTGGAGGTCGTAAGCCATTTTTAATGCGTAGTGCTACTTTTTCTTTCACTGAGAGCCTAAGCTGCTGAGCAATGTATTTACCGTCTATAAGAGTTGCTGTCATGATAGTTTCGATTCAATTAGTTAAATGATGAAAAACAAGTTTATTTTCGCATAAAAAGAAGGACTGTTATAGTTACTGTTCTTATAAATGTACATTATTAAATGATTTACGGTTAAATCAGGAAATTAAATAAGGAAAAGTACTATTAACCCTATATGAAAAGCTTAATTTATCCATCATAACGGGGCTGCTATATATTTAGCCAATAAATGGCGATTATCAAGCGTCTTGCTTTAAAAGTAAGCAAACGGTTATTTTTTTATAAAAAAGGTTTGACGGGGCTCAGGCAACTAGGTAATATCCGCATCCGTTGAAAGGGACGTATTTTTAGTTCTTCTCAACGTAGTACATATCGGTGATTAGCGCAGCTTGGTAGCGCACTTGGTTTGGGTCCAAGGGGTCGCAAGTTCGAATCTTGCATCACCGACCACTTTTTTAATTATGTTAATAACTAAAAATTTGGCCTGTAGGTAATGTGCGCCCTTAGCTCAGCTGGATAGAGCAACGCCCTTCTAAGGCGTGGGTCGCAGGTTCGAATCCTGCAGGGCGTACCAAACAATATTTTACAATGGTGGCTATAGCTCAGTTGGTAGAGCCCCGGATTGTGATTCCGGTTGTCGAGGGTTCAAGTCCCTTTAGCCACCCCATTTTTTCTCAAAAAATGGTGTTAGAATATTGTAGTAAAATAGAATAAATGTCGGTGATTAGCGCAGCTTGGTAGCGCACTTGGTTTGGGTCCAAGGGGTCGCAAGTTCGAATCTTGCATCACCGACCACTTCTTATTTTATAAAATATTAACTTCAATAATTCTTCTTCTAAATACTTCATTATAAATAAATATCTTCTTAAATATTTCGTAACACCACGATCATTGATCTTAAATAAAGTTATTACAGGCTATTTTTATCTGTTTTTTTCACTAATTTTAAAAATAAGTCAAAAATAACGCGATTAAGGGGTCGACTCTTATATCAAGCATCGCTATAATTTCGCGTCATTATTTTAAAATCTAGGTTGTTTACTTGGATTTTTCGGGCTTCTGTAGCGTTGGTTATAGGGCTACAAACGTCACACTCTTTGGCTAAATTAAGCTGTGAAGTAGTTGTGTTATTGAAAGCGTTAATAAAACGCTAAGTTTTGAGGTATTAAAATGCAAGTTTCAGTAGAGACTACACAAGGTTTGGAACGTAAGTTAACTATTTCTGTTCCTGCAGAATCAGTAGATGTAGAAGTAAAAAACCGTCTTCGTCATATATCAAAAACCCAACGAATTAATGGTTTCCGTCCAGGTAAAGTACCTGCGACTGTTATCCAAAAGCGTTACGGTCAATCAGTTCGTCAAGAAGTTGCTGGTGAATTAATGCAACGTAATTTTGTTGATGCAATCGTTGCAGAAAAAATGAATCCTGCCGGCCGTCCAAGTTTTGTTGCTAAAAGCAATGAAGATGGCAAAGCGTTAGAATTTGAAGCGACTTTTGAAATTTATCCAGAAGTTACTTTAACGGGCTTAGACTCAATTAACGTTGAGCGTCCTGATGTTGAAGTTACTGATGCTGATTTAGATGAAATGTTCATTACATTACAAAATCAACACAAAACGTGGAAAGAAAATAAGCGTAAAACTAAAGCGGGCGATAAACTTGTTTTAGACTTTACTGGTCGTGTTGACGGTGAGATTTTTGAAGGTGGTGAAGCTAAAGGTTTCGAACTTGAATTAGGCGCTGGTCGCATGATCCCAGGTTTTGAAAAAGAAATTACTGGCATGAAAGCTGGCGATGAAAAAACAATTAAAGTAACTTTCCCTGATGATTACCATGCTGAAAACCTTAAGGGTAAAGAAGCAGAGTTTGATATCGTTCTTCATAGCACTGAAGGTCCAGTATTACCAACAGTTGATGAAGATTTTGCTAAATTGTTTGGTGTTGAAGCTGGTGGTGTTGAAGCACTACGTACTGAAGTAAGCACTAATATGACGCGTGAGTTGACTCAAGCAGTAAAAGCTAAAGTTAAAGAGCAAGTTATTGAAGGCTTATTAGAAGCTAACGAAGTAGAAATTCCTAAAGCATTAATTGCTCAAGAAATTGATGTTTTACGTAAGCAAGCTATGCAAAGATTTGCGGGTCAAATGGATCCTAACAACATGCCAGAACTTCCTGCTGACATGTTCGAAGAGCAAGCTAAACGTCGTGTTAAAGTTGGCTTATTACTCGGTGAAGTGATCAAAATTAATAAATTGAAAGTTGACGAGAACAAAGTTAACGAATTAATTGCATCTGCAGCATCAGCTTACGAAGATCCAAAAGAAGTTATTGAGTACTACGCAACAAACAAAGAGCTTAACCAACAAATGCAAAATGTTGCATTAGAAGAGCAAGCTGTTGAGTTGTTACTTGAAAGTGCAAAAGTTAAAAATAAAAAAGCTAGCTTTAAAGATATAATGAATCCAGAAGGTAAATAAGACTGAGTCTCTTAAGGTTCTTGTCACTGAGCAAAGAAACTTAATCGGCTGAGTTGCTGCCATTTGCTTAAATTTGTAGCACTTTAGTGAAACAAATGTGAATTGGTAGACCTTTTAGATTGACATTATGTCAAGCAATCGCTTAAATGGCTGGTATGGGGACATACGAGCCATTTTTTATATAGAAAGGAAATTTTAGTTGTTTACTTCTCACAATAATTCTCAGAAAATCACCAGCACTATCGATAGTGCTTTAGTGCCAATGGTTATTGAGCAAACACCTAAGGGTGAGCGCTCGTTCGATATTTATTCAAGACTTTTAAAAGAGCGTGTTATTTTCTTGTGTGGTCAAGTTGAAGATCACATGGCAAATTTGATTGTTGCTCAATTATTATTCCTTGAGTCTGAAAGTCCTGATAAAGATATATATTTATATATTAACTCTCCTGGCGGCTCAGTAACTGCAGGCATGGCTATTTACGATACAATGAAGTTTATTAAGCCTAACATCAGTACCGTGTGTATTGGTCAAGCGGCAAGTATGGGCGCATTTTTATTGTCAGGCGGTGAAAAAGGTAAACGTTATTGCCTACCTAATGCCCGTGTGATGATTCATCAACCATTGGGTGGTTTCCAAGGCCAAGCCTCTGATTTTGAAATTCATGCAAAAGAAATTCTTTACATAAAAAACAAATTAAACACCCTAATGGCAGAGCATACCGGCCAGTCGTTAGAAAAAGTCGCTCATGACACAGACCGTGATAACTTCTTAAGTGCAGAAAGTGCGGTTGAATATGGAATAGTTGACTCCATATTATCAGAAAGATTAGATAAATAATTTCACAGCTTTGTGATCTAGACAATTTATGAAATACTTAACAGTATCTGTATTAGCAATTAAAAGAATTAGAGGTTCCGTATGACCGATATTAAAAATGGTGACGGTGATAACGGCAAGCTTTTGTATTGTTCGTTTTGTGGCAAGAGCCAACACGAGGTTCGTAAACTTATTGCTGGTCCGTCAGTGTTTGTTTGTGACGAATGTGTTGAGCTGTGCAACGATATTATTCGTGAAGAAATAAAAGAAATTTCCCCGAAAGAAGAAAAAGAAAGCTTACCAACGCCTATAGAAATTCGTGAAAGTTTAGACGACTACGTTATTGGTCAAGATCACGCAAAGAAAGTGTTATCAGTAGCTGTTTATAATCATTATAAACGTTTACGCAATGGTGACTCTCATAATGGTATTGAACTAAGTAAAAGTAACATTTTACTTATTGGTCCAACAGGGAGTGGTAAAACATTACTTGCTGAAACCTTAGCACGTTTACTCGATGTCCCATTTACAATGGCAGACGCAACAACATTAACAGAAGCAGGTTATGTTGGTGAAGATGTTGAAAACATCATTCAAAAGCTTTTACAAAAATGTGATTACGACGTAGAAAAAGCACAGCGTGGTATTGTTTACATTGATGAAATTGATAAAATTTCACGTAAATCTGATAATCCATCAATCACTCGCGATGTTTCAGGCGAAGGTGTTCAACAAGCATTGTTGAAATTGATTGAAGGCACCATTGCTTCAGTGCCACCACAAGGTGGGCGTAAACATCCTCAACAAGAGTTTTTGCAGGTTGATACTTCAAAAATCTTATTTATCTGTGGCGGTGCTTTTGCCGGTTTAGATAAAGTTGTTGAGCAACGCTCTCATACAGGTGCTGGTATTGGTTTTGGCGCAGAAGTTCGTGGCAAAGACAGCAAAAAAACACTTACGCAACATTTACAAGATGTCGAGCCTGAAGATCTTATCAAATATGGTCTAATTCCAGAATTTATTGGTCGCTTACCTGTTGTTGCTACGTTAACAGAACTTGATGAAGATGCATTAATTCAGATATTGCAAGAGCCTAAAAATGCGTTAACTAAGCAGTTTGGCGCTTTATTTGACATGGAAAATGTTGAACTTGAATTCAGAGAAGATGCCCTTATTGCTATTGCTCACAAAGCAATGGTTCGTAAAACAGGTGCACGTGGTTTACGTTCAATCGTTGAAAGTGTCTTACTTGATACGATGTATGAATTACCATCAATGGACGACGCTGTAAAAGTTGTTGTTGATGAAACTGTAATAAGAGGCGAGTCAAAACCTATTATTATTTATGATACACCGCAGGAAAAAATAGCGAGCGAATAGTCGTTCATTGCTAAATTTTTAGGTGTTTCGATAAAAAGAGTTATGTGACATTGGTCATTTAGCTCTTTTTTTTTGTCTATCCGTTGAAAGCTTTACTAAAATCCCCATATACTTTTTAACTACAATTTTTTCCCTACTGATTTTCGAGAGAGTAACCTATGACCGAAGAGTTATCTGGTATCAATGAAATTCCTGTTCTAGCCTTGCGTGACGTTGTTGTTTATCCCCAAATGGTGATCCCATTATTTGTAGGTCGCGAAAAATCTATTCGCTGTTTAGATATCGCGATGGAAAACGACAAGCAGGTTTTTCTTGTTGCCCAAAAAGACGCAGCAGTTGACGACCCAACCGCAGATGATGTTTATCGAGCGGGCACTATCGCCACTATTTTACAAATGTTAAAGCTACCTGACGGCACAGTAAAAGTATTAGTTGAAGGAGCACGTAGAGCTCGCATCACTGACTTTGTTGAAACACAAGAATACTTCACTGCCGATATTGAGTTTCTCGACGTAGAAACTGTTAACGAAGACGATTGTGAAGTATTGGTTCGCTCCGCTATTTCTCAGTTTGAAGGTTACGTAAAACTCAATAAAAAAATACCACCTGAAGTATTAACGTCAGTTTCAGGTATTGACGATGCTGAACAATTAGCTGATACCATGGCTGCACATATGCCATTAAAGTTAGCTGAAAAACAAAAAGTACTAGAAATTGAGAATGTTGCTCAACGTTTAGAATACTTAATGGCACTGATGGAAGGCGAGATTGACTTATTACAAGTTGAAAAGAAAATTCGCACCCGTGTTAAAAAGCAAATGGAAAAAAGTCAGCGCGAATACTATTTGAATGAGCAAATGAAGGCTATTCAGAAAGAATTAGGTGATGACGAAGAAGGATCAAATGAAGTTGAGCAGCTTGAGAAGCAAATTGAAGACGCTCAAATGCCGGAAGAAGCGAAAGAAAAGACCTTAGCTGAGGTACGTAAATTAAAAATGATGTCGCCGATGTCAGCGGAAGCAACCGTTGTTCGTTCTTATATCGACTGGATGATTAGTGTTCCTTGGAAGAAACGCAGTAAATTAAAACGTAACTTAAAGCTAGCACAAGATACTTTAGACAAAGATCATTACGGTTTAGATAAAGTCAAAGAACGTATTTTAGAGTACCTAGCCGTTCAACAACGTGTCACTCAGTTGAAAGGACCCATTCTTTGTTTAGTTGGTCCTCCAGGAGTAGGTAAAACGTCTTTAGGGCAGTCAATTGCTAAATCAACCGGACGTAAATACGTGCGTATGGCATTAGGTGGCGTTCGTGATGAAGCTGAAATACGCGGCCACCGCCGCACGTATATTGGTTCTTTGCCCGGCAAGTTAATTCAAAAAATTGCCAAAGTAGGGGTGAAGAATCCACTATTTTTATTAGATGAAATAGACAAAATGGCGTCTGATATGCGAGGCGATCCCGCTTCTGCGTTATTAGAAGTGCTTGACCCAGAACAAAATACAACGTTTAACGACCATTACCTCGAAGTAGATTACGACTTATCGGATGTGATGTTTGTAGCAACGTCGAACAGTATGGATATTCCTGGGCCTTTACTTGACCGCATGGAAGTTATTCGTTTATCGGGTTATACCGAAGATGAAAAGCTTAACATAGCCAAAAATCACTTACTTGATAAGCAAATTGGTCGTAATGGTTTAAAAGAGAAAGAAATTTCAATTGAAGACAGTGCCATTATGGGTATTATTCGCTACTACACCCGAGAAGCTGGAGTACGTGGTTTAGAACGTGAAATATCAAAACTATGCCGTAAAGCAGTGAAGGCGATTTTATTAGATAAAACCATCAAGAAAGTCACCATCAATCAAGATAACTTATCTGAATTTTTGGGTGTACAACGTTTTGATTATGGTAAAGCTGATAGTGAGAATAGAATTGGTCAAGTGACTGGTTTAGCGTGGACATCAGTTGGTGGTGAGTTATTGACCATAGAAACAGCTTCTGTACCTGGCAAAGGAAAATTGACTTACACGGGATCGTTAGGCGACGTTATGCAGGAATCTATACAAGCGGCGATGACAGTTGTGCGAAGTCGAGCGGATAAATTTCGTATTAATGCCGACTTTCATGAAAAGCGTGATATTCACGTGCATGTTCCTGAAGGTGCTACACCAAAAGATGGACCCAGTGCGGGTGTTGGTATGTGCACGGCATTAGTTTCTAGCCTAACAGGTAATCCTGTCAAAGCTGATGTTGCTATGACGGGTGAAATTACCCTTCGTGGTGAAGTACTTCCTATTGGTGGTTTGAAAGAAAAGTTATTGGCAGCACATCGTGGTGGTATAAAAACAGTCATTATTCCAAAAGATAATGAACGTGATTTGGAAGAAATCCCAGACAATGTCAAAGGTGATTTGGTTATTCATCCGGTAAAATGGATAGAAGAGGTGCTCGATATTGCCTTAGAGCATCCGGTAGAAAAATTCAAATTAGGTGACTAAATTGGAAAAAGTGCTGTTTTTTTAGTAAATAAAAGAAAAAATTGCAATTAAATAACAAAAAACAGTGATTTTTGCTTTTCAAACGCTGAAACTATGGTAAGTTAATGTCGCTGATAACGCTAAACCCCATGTATACATGGGTTTTAGCTAAGATAAAAATAAATAATAATTTTATTTTCTTAAACACAGTGCTTGATGTTCAAAAGAAGCAAAATACAAAAATGCTTCCGCAGGACGCTAAAACAAATGATGGCACTGAATAATAACAATTGAAGGGGAATACTTGTGAACAAATCTCAACTAATCGAAAAAATCGCTGCTGGTGCAGACATCTCTAAAGCTGCTGCTGGTCGTGCGTTAGATTCATTTATTGAAGCTGTTACAGACGAATTAAAAAATGGTGAGCAAGTAGCTCTAGTTGGTTTTGGTACTTTCTCAGTACGTGACCGTGCAGCTCGCACTGGCCGCAACCCACAAACGGGTGCAACTATTCAAATTGCTGCAGCTAAAATTCCAGCGTTTAAAGCTGGTAAAGCATTAAAAGATTCAGTTAATCCATAATTATCTGCTTCAATTTTTGTAGATAATTTAGAAAAGCCTTTTTAAACGAAGGCTTTTTTTATTTTAGATTTTCAATAAACAGCTTCATTTATATCACTAAACATAATTAAATCTTCGTCTGCTACTTCAAGCTCAGTGATGCTTCTGATAGAATCCTGATCAAGAAATATCTGTCGTAATAAATAGAGAAAAAGATGTTAGAAAATATTCGAGAAGGTTCACAAGGATGGATCGCAAAATCAATCCTAGGTTTAGTTATTTTAACTTTTGCTTTAGCCGGAATTGGTACTTATACCAACTCAGTAGACACATCGGTTGCTGACGTTAACGGTGAAAAAATATCGCAAGATGACTTTAATAAAGCCTATCAGGCACAACGTAATCGTATGGCTCAGCAATTTGGCGATATGTTTGATACTTTGTCAGCCGATGAAAATTACATGGCGAATTTCCGCAACGGTATTTTAGATAATTTAATCAATGAAAAATTGATTGATCAAAGTACGGTTAATATGTCTATTCGCGTATCTGACGAGCGTATCAAGACAACTATTCGCACAATGACTGAATTTCAAATTGATGGTGTTTTTGACAATAACCGTTATTTAGCGATGATAAACCAAGCGGGTTTTTATCAATCATCAGACTTTCGTGACTACTTACGTGTTGAAATGACTCGACGTCAATTAACACAAGGATTAGTCGCAAGTGAATTTAACTTGCCGTACCAAGAAAACCTGATGAATGCCTTACAAAATCAAAAGCGCAACGTTCGCTACGCAACCATCAACGCTGAACAATTTAAAACAGGTATTGAATTAAGTGATGACGAAATCAATCAATATTATTTAGCGAATCAAGCCCGTTTTGAAAACCAAGAAAAAGTTAAGCTTAATTACATTGCGCTTGATGTTAATGACATAGCAAAAACAATTGAAGTAAATGATGATGACGTTAAAACGTATTATCAAGAAAATATTGCTAGCTACCGTGAAGACGAACAGCGCCGTGTTGCCCATATTCTTGTTGAATTTGGTGACGACGAAGTAGCTGCTAAAGTAATGGCCGAAGCTTTATTAGCGCGTATTAATGCCGGTGAAGATTTCGCTACTTTAGCTAAAGAAAGTTCAGATGATACTTTCAGCGGTGAAAACGGTGGTGATTTAGATTGGATCGAACGCGGAGCTATGGGCGATGGGTTTGACGAAGGTGCTTTTGCTTTAACTGATATTAATAGTGTTAGTGGCGTTGTTGAAAGTGAATTTGGCTTTCATATAATCAAACTAACTGATTTAAAAGCTGAGAAGATTCAAGCTTTTGCTGATGTAAAAGAAGATCTTCAGTTAAAAGTAAGTGAATCAAAAGCCCAAGATAAGTTTTTTGAATTACAACAAGAGATGGCACGTTTAAGTTTTGAATACCCAGATAGCTTATACGATGCAGCTAACGCTATTGATGTAAAAGTGATTTCGACCGATTGGTTAAGTAAGTTTGGTAACGTGGCACCGTTTAATAATCCTAAAGTGATAGAGGCTGCTTTCTCTGACTTAGTACTTCAAGAGAACTTGAATTCAGATATTATTGAAGTCAGTGATACCTTAGCGATTGTTATTCGTTTAGAAGAGTACCAACCAGCAGAAGTTAAACCACTTAGTGAAGTTACTGCACAAATTCGTGATACTTTGATTGCTGAGAAAGCGACCGAGAAAGCGTTAACAACAGCAGACTCTTTACTTGTTTCATTTAAAGCCGGTAATGATATTGTTGAACAACTCGCAGCGGTTAACGCCGTATTTGTTGAAAAAACTGATGTTGCTCGCTCAGGTGGTGATATTGCACCTAACTTAAGTCGTGAAGCTTTTAAATTACCTCATCCAAGTGAAGGTATGATCTCAGCAACGACGGTTACGTTAAACAATGGTGATTTAGCCTTACTTGAAGTTCAAGCGGTTATAACCAGTGATGTTGAAAAAGCGGTTGATCCGAGAATGGCTCAGCAACAAACTCAGCAACTTGCACAATCAGCTTACCAAAGCTTTGTTGAAGCACTAAAAGTTGACGCTGAAATTACCCGTAAAGTAATAACAGCTCCAGCATCTCAGTTTTAAGTTGTTAAACGACTAAGCCATTTGGCGATTAAAAAGCATTAACAATACTTATTCAACATCTAGTATTGAATAAATATAAGGCTACAAATTAATTTGTAGCCTTTTTTATTATTTTTTATCTAATAAGGTTATCGATGCACTCATCATTATTAAACCAATATTTACCTGAACTCAAAGATCAGACAAGCCCATTACCCATCTTAGATCTTGCTTGTGGTAATGGCAGGAATGGTTTGTTTTGTCTGGAAAAAAATTTAATGGTGACTTTTGCAGATATTAACGAGGAGTCATTAGGATATGTTAAGCAAACAATAAGTCGTGATGCAGATAAATATCAATCGACTCTAGCCACTTTTTGGCGCGTTGACTTTGAGCAAGCGTTTTCTCAGCCACTAGCAGAGAAAAGCTATCGTGCGGTAATGGTTTTTCGCTACTTACACCGACCACTTATAGAGCAGATTAAAGCGGCCGTAATCCCTAATGGTCTCGTTATTTATGAAACCTTCACCTTAGGTCAGGCTGAACTGGGTCGCCCTAAAAATCCTAATTTTTTATTAAAAGTGGGGGAGTTAGCTGAGCATTTTTCCGATTGGAAAATCATTCACTATTTTGAAGGGACAACAGTTTCAGATACGGGTAATCATCATCAAGCGATAGCACAAGTGGTGGCGAGAAAACCTTTATAATTGCTCTACAATCAAGTTGTGGCATAATCTAGTTAACTTTATTCAGTCAGTGGAGATTGCTTTTTTTATGACAAAGTATCTTTTATCAATAGACCAAGGTACAACAAGTTCACGGGCTATTTTGTTCACCACCCAAGGGGAACGCTACGCAAGTGCTCAAGAAGAGTTTCCGCAATACTTTCCTCAAGATGGCTGGGTAGAACATCAACCTAACGATATTTTACAAACGGTATTACGTACCTGTCAAAAAGTGCTTGCTGAAAACCAGTTGAGTGCTAGTGATATCATCGGTATTGGCATTACCAACCAGCGTGAAACAACACTCGTTTGGAATAAGCATACCGGTCACGTTATTTATAATGCCATTGTATGGCAAGACAGAAGAACCAGCGACTTTTGTGATTCAATTGATTGTGTAGAAATTAGAAAAAAAATTATTGATAAAACGGGTCTAATTTTAGATGCTTATTTCTCTGCCAGTAAAATTAATTGGATATTAACTCATGTTCAAGGTGCAAGAGAAAAAGCTGAAGCGGGGCACTTACTTTTTGGTACGGTTGACACATTTTTACTGTGGCATTTAACAGGGCAGAAGTCACATAAAACGGATGCAACCAATGCCTCAAGAACGTTATTGTTTAATATCCATCAGCAATGTTGGGATGATGAGTTATTAAACTTGTTTTCAATTCCAAAAAATATGTTACCTGAAGTGATGGACTGCGCTGATGAATTTGGCGTTACGCAATCATCCCTATTTAATGGAGAAATACCCATTTTAGCGATGGCAGGAGATCAACAGGCCGCTTTATTTGGTCAAGCTTGTTTTGAAGAAGGTATGGCTAAGTGTACTTATGGAACAGGGGCATTTTTAATGCTAAACACCGGCAGTAAGGCCTTGAAGTCAACTAACCGATTACTTACGACTATTGCTTATCGTTTAAATGGAAAAGTGAGTTATGCGATTGAAGGCAGTATTTTTATGGCGGGAGCAACGATTCAATGGTTAAGAGACGAACTACGGATTATTGATAAGGCCTGCGACAGTGAAAATATTGCTAAAAACACCACTGTTGAGCATGGTGTGTTTATTGTGCCCGCATTTACAGGCTTAGGTGCGCCATACTGGGACCCTAATGCCCGTGCGGCTATTTCTGGTTTGAGTCGAGACTCAGGCCGAAATGAAATAATTAGTGCAGCCTTACAGTCAGTCGCCTTTCAAAGCAAAGACTTACAAATCGCCATGGAAAAAGATGGTTTACGGCTCTCCTTGTTAAAAGTTGATGGTGGGATGGCTGAAAATAGCTGGCTGCTTAATTTTGTCAGTGACATGTTATCAATAACGGTTAAGCGGCCTGAAATTGTTGAAACAACAGCTTTAGGGGTTGCATACTTAGCGGGATTACAAGCAGGAACCTTCTCTTCTATGGATGAATTATCAATGTTGTGGCGTTGTGAAAAAAGTTTTAGCCCTGAAATTAGTGATGAACAAAGAAATAGGCTTTACGCGCAATGGCAACGAGCGGTTAGCAAAGTACAAAACTAGCATATTAATGTACAATACTCACTTTGTAACTCTATAAATCTTATTATGTATATTGATCCTAAATGGCGTGTTTTAACGGTTGGAGATGGCGACTTATCTTTTTCAGCATCCTTACTAAAAAATCATCAACCGCAACAACTCACAGCAACCATTTATGACAGCATGGCTTGTTTACAAGAAAAGTACGGTGATGATTATTATCAGCAATTACAGCAGGACAATTGCCAAGTAATCACAGACTTCGACGTAACTGATAAAAAAACTTGGGGGAAGTTAGTCAAAAAATCATTTGATTTAGTCATATTTCAATTTCCATTGTTACCTGCTTTTTCCTCTGAAAAAGCTTTTAAAACTTACTGCGAAACTTACAGTGTTAACACCTTAAATAGAGCTTTACTTCGAAAATATCTGTTGAACTGCTTTCAATATTTTCTCGATGATAATGGTGTAAAACTCGCGTTTATCACTTCAAAAAATGTAAAGCCTTATTTGCAATGGAATATTGAAAAATCGTTGATACGTAACACTGATATTAATTATATAGGTCGATTTTATTTTGATATTAGTAAGTTTCCAGATTATAAAGTCAGAAATGTAAACAGAGATAAACATGTAAAATCAACTCAAGGCACAACGTATATATACAGCCTTGAGTCTTTAGAAAACTGTAAAACGATTTTTGATGATAAGAGTGATGACTATATTACTTATAATCGACAAAGCAGAGTGCCTGAGCACAAAACTTGTCAAGCTTGCCGAACAGGAGCCTTTGCAACAGAACGAGATAAATTGATGCATTTAGCGACTAAGAAACATCAGCAAATGTTTGCCTATGAAGAACAATGGTCAGATTTTTTGCAACAAGAAAGCGCAAATAAACACATTACCTAGGGTGAACATAAATGAAACATAAAAAAGTACTGATCCCTCTACCTCGCTATGGCTGCGACCCATCAGAAGTCGCTATTCCTTGGTTATTGCTTAAAGAGCAGCAATTTGAAATAACGTTTATTACCCCTGACGGTCACATGGCCTCTGCGGATGAAATAATGTTAACAGGGAAAAGCTTGGGTTTACTCAAACCCGTATTGCAGGCTCGCCAAGACGCAGTAAATGCTTATCGTCAAATGGAAAGTTCAGTTGAATTTACTACACCCTTAAAATATACCGATGTAAAAGTAGACAATTTTGATGGATTACTATTACCGGGAGGACATGACAAGGGGGTAAAAGAATATTTAGAATCAGAAGTTTTACAAAAGCTTGTTGTTGATTTTTTCAATGAAAACAAACCGGTAGCTGCGGTTTGTCATGGTGTCTTAATTCCAGCGAGAAGTATTGATCCCAAAAGTCAAAAGTCGGTAATTTATGATTATCAATGCACTGGCTTATTAAAGCGCCAAGAGCTTACGGCTTACCACCTAACTCGACTTTGGTTGAATGATTATTATCTCACGTACCCAGAAACAACCACGGAAGATGAATTAATAGCAGCACTTGCTTGTCAGTCACAGTTTATGGCAGGAAGTTTTCCATTAGCTCGGGATAATTTACAGCACTTGTCACGCGGCTTTATTGTTAAAGATAGAAACTACTTGTCAGCGCGTTGGCCAGGAGATATTTATAATTTCAGTTTGAAATTTATTGATATGTTGACAGATTAACCGTTTGGTTAATCTGTCATTATACTGATGTTACTTAGGAGAATCTGAGTAAGGGTTTGAAGGTGCACTCGTTTGTTTCGAGCGTTCAGGTTTTTCTGTGCGACGAGCAAAACTCTGTTCATTTTTATCTTTATAGCTAGCCTTACTGCTATTATTTCTACTATCTCGAGCGTGCGATGTAGGTTTGTTATCAGAAAAATTTGACGATCTGATTGTCGGAATAGGTGCTTGGCCTAAAATTAATACGGCTGGTTCTTTAGGTTTTTGGCGTGCGGGTATCACCCGAAGACGTGGCGGAATTTCATATTGTTCATCATCGGCTTTTGGTAAGTTTTTAAATTGGTATAAATAAAAACGTTCCATTTTTTCACGAGCCCATTCTGTTTTACGTAAAAACTTTAAACTAGATTCAAGGCTAGGTTTGTTTTTAAAACAATTAATATTGGTATATTCCGCTAGAATTTCCCAACCATAATGATCAAACACTTCATTTAATAGTGTATCTAATTTAAGCCCGTGCAAGGGATTATTGAGTTGTTCGTTTTCTAGCGTCATGAGATTCTTTTTTACTAAACAGTTATAAGCATATTATATACGGATATGCTGTGAATGTACTCGCCTTTATTGTGTTTTGTTTCTGTAACGTTCTTTTGCTTTTCGCCCTTTTTCATAAAGTGCGGGTCTGAGAAAGCGTCTTAGTGCAGGAAAAAGATAAGAAACAGTAGTTAACCAACCGCTTGAACGAGGTAATGAAATCTCGACTTGCTCACCTTTAGCCACGCTAATTATTGCATCAGTGACTTGTTGAGGGCTGCTCATTGGTTGAGAGAATACTATGTCTTCTACTTCATCAATTTCAGACATAATAAAACCGGTATTGATTGGTCCAGGAGAAACTAAGCCAATACTAATACCCGAGCCTCTTAATTCATCAGCGAGAGCGTAACTAAAAGCACGTAGTCCAGACTTTGTCGCAGAATAGGTTGCTGCACCTTGTAAGGGGGTTCGACCTGCTAAAGAACCCACATTAACTATGCCACCAGAACCTCCCGCCGCAATACTTGCTCTAATATAAGGTAAAATTAATGTGGTGAGCTCGATGGGAGCACGTAAATTCACATCAACCATTTTGGCTAATTGCTCCGCGGCGTTATTTTCAACATTTCCGCGCTTATGATAGCCCGCATTATTAATAAGGTAATGAATACCACCAAACTTTTCCTGCGCGCTTACTAGCATCTTTTTATACGCTGAAGCGTCAGCGACATCCATCGCAATCGTTAACACTGAAGTTTCAACAGAAAGCTCTTTGCTTATCTCGTCGAGTGCTTGTTGTCCTCTTGCTAATAAAACTAGATTGGCCTTCATTTTTGCAAATGCACGGGCGGTTTCTGCACCGACACCTGCTGAAGCACCCGTAATGACGACAGTTTTACCTTGAAAATAATTATTCATGTTAGTGCTTTCCGTTTTATTTATTTTGAATCGCGTTAATTAAGTTGATCATTTGAGGCAGGTAACATGCATATTTATCAAAGACTTTACTAAAATAGTTGTAAAGCTGGGTCACCTAACTTGAGTGTTATTTCTGTCCAAAGTTTATTGTATAGATATTTGAGGAACTTTTATCGTGTTATCTACGGTATATCGTTTGATATAAATCATCAAGCCATCGTCTCAATTTGAGTTAATTGTTTATTTTATCTCTTAACTTCTGCTCCATTGATTACACTTTATATCAAGTATGAACCTACAAATTGTATAGTGCTGATGCATTAAAATGTGATGAGGTTATGTCGTGGCTGGATGTAATTATTTGAATTCTTTGTAAATAACTAGTATTTTGTTGATGAATACATTATTGTCTAAATGTACAAAAATATACTTAAAATAAAAATAATAAAGGAATATATAATGGGTCAACGTTTAAGTTTTGCTGAAGTTAATCCGCTAAGCAAAGATATAGTCGAATTAATTATAGATGAAAATACCCTGGTCAGTATTGAGATGGTGGAAGAGTTTGATATCTATATCGAACAAAACTTTAAACATAAAATCGGTATATTAATGAATAAAATTAATGATTATAAATATAGTTTTGAAGCTAAGTTGACCCTTGGTTCCTTGCCAATGATTCAAGCGGTAGCTATTTTAAATTACAGCAACGCTGGTATATCTGATAGCCATAGTATTGAACAGATACGCGCGTTAGACAATCTCAACACCAAGCTTTTTTCGGGGTTAGAATTAGCCCGAGATCAAGCCATCAATTGGCTAGTTAAAGAGTTAACATAGATTAAGTTTTATCTTACTCGCTCGAAAGGTGCCTGTTCACATCTATATTTGTTTAACTTAGGTCGCTGTCTTTAAAATCGTCAAAATATTTCAGTCTCTCAAGCATCTCTGAGGAAATTTCAGAGAAAGAATCTACAAAGGTGCTGGCAATCTCTAAGGCATGTTCAGTTGATTGGTCAGGAGCAACATCGGTTAAGTGATTATAAAGTCAGTGGTTGTGTTTTCTGAAACCGCTACCATTCTATCAATGGGGCGTATGGCATCAAAGAACCTGATAGATTTGTCGTATATTCTTTAGTCACCTTTAGTCGCTCACTTGGGATGTCTTCGGCCATTTTTCAACAGCCTGTTCCATCACATCAATCCTCAAGGACGATACATACAAGCAGACTCAGCACAGCAAGAGCAGATTAATATAAATAAATAACCGTGCAAGCGCCGCTTAGCACACGTATCAGTCTTTCAAACAAGGTGACTTTTTATGTCACCCTAAAATCAATCGCTGTCCATGGCTAACTCAATAACAAAAGGTATTTCGTGAGCGCCAAGTTTTACCAAAATAGAAACATAGTCTGAATGATCAACAGGGAGAGAAAAATCGCCGATTTTCAATACCAACACTACTTTACCACCAACTAAAGAGACCTCTGCTTTCTCAAAGCTATTAAATGTATTGTTAGTATCTAGAGAAAGACTATCAACTAAGCCGTGGCTATCGGAAAAAGGAAATTCAACCACAGTTTCCACATTACTTTTTATCACGGGTACTGATGCTACTTTAATATCAATCGAGCTTCTTGCCATAGATTTGGACAAAATTGTAACATTAGCCACCTTTTGTATTGTCGTGTTATCGCTAAGTGTGGCGCGATAGACAATACTCATATTTTGCTGGCCTTGGACCAGAGGCGCTGTGATTTCATAACCTGTTTTACTTTCTTTAATATTCACGCCTTGAACATTTAAGTTTTCCCAAGACCAAGCCGTTATTTGTTCAAAATTATCGGTGATAACGCTGAGCTTAATCGTTTGCCCTTCAACCGCAACTAACCTTGAAACGACAACATCCACTTCACTGGTCACAGGCTCATTCTTTATAGTTAAATCAGTCACTATTGTTTTAGTCAGTGTTCCCATAGTTACCGTGAACGATAGCTGCCCTGTAATATCAGCATCAACGCTTGGCGTGGATAGGCTCAATATCTTACTTGTTGGTGTTGATAGCGTAATTTCCTGATCCGATGACCATTGCCATAGATAAGAACTAATCGCATGAGAATGAGTAATTTCGGGGGTAATCGATATTGTCGAACTTTCGTCGACGACATAGCTTTCAGCTAAACTAATATCAAGAGTCATCACGTTATCAACAGCGACAAAAACTTGGCTATCAGCACTGAATTTAGCTCCTGAAAGCGTGGTGACATTCAAACTTATTGCGTATGCTTTAGCTACGGTCAGTGACGGTGCTGTAAAGGTAACATTAGTGGTAGTCACGTTATTAACGGGTGTATTTTCTTCACTAGCATTGACATCACCAAGCGCTGATAAATCCCAATTAATAGCGGTTATTTCAACATTACTGGTGAACTTAGCCGTTAGCGTGGTAACTCCACCTGAAGAGGTTTCAAAACGGTCTGTCAGCTCAAATTGTACGCTCGGTGCTGGTTCGCCGTCGCTTGGTATAATCGTTAATAATAGTGTTTTTTCACTGCTATTATTTTGGCTATCGGTAGCAATCAAGGTGATGATGATTGTTGTTGTACTCGTTACTTCTGGTAACGTCAGTGTCGGCGTCAAACTATGAGTGTCAGAAAAAACAATGGTATTGTTTGCTGAACGCCACTCGACAGTAACATTATCGTCTTGTGGATCTTGAACGGTCGCCACTAGCACGATACTGTCGCCTCCTTTAGCCTCTTGATTTTCAGGCAAAGAAATAATCGGCGCTTCATTGGATAATATTGACGCTCCGAGTGTTACGATGATAATTTTTTTAGTTGATTTTCCCTTACTGTCCGTTGCCGTAATGGTGATTTCTCTGACTTGCTCAGTAGTAACATCAGGAAAAGAAATCGTTGTTGAAGTGCCTGTTGTTGTTGAAAAGCTAACGTCGACATTATCAGCTTGCCATGCCACAGTAATCGCATCACCATCAGGATCAGAAATATCAGCAGTGAAAGTAACAGACTGACCAGCAGTTAAACGCTGTGTAGAGGCTATATCAATTATGGGTGCATTATTAACAGCAACAGTTACTCCGCCTTTATCACTGTCTGAACCACCGCCACATGCAGTCAATAGTATGCAAAAACACAATAAGCTCATTAATACTAACTTGTTCATATCATTCCTTAAAATAGTCAAAAATCCGTTTAAAAGTAATAATATTTCACAGGAAAAAACATTAGAAGGCAATAATATAAATGTTAATTTTTGTAAAAAATTATTACAAATAGTCTCAATAAATAAAATAGTTAGTGAGTTCAAACTATCGATAAATGAAGGGATAAATAGTTTACGCGATGCGGGTTAAATAATCTGAGCTATAGCTAGATGACCTGTGGGCATTCTTCATAATTTAACCTAAATAAATTACAGCGATAGTCGCAGTGTCATGATATGACTTGCAGTCAAAATATGTTGATTTGCTTTATATGGGAAGTGAGCTAAAAAATACAGTTTATTGTAATCGAGAGTTAAAGGGATAAAGCGCACTGTTGTCATATATTTAACCATGGCACTTAGCTTTAATTGATAAGAAATAGTCCAACAGTTATTACACTAAAAAATATCTAGCTGTTATTAATAGGCGAGTTCATATTGATACAATTTTTTCAACAGTAATCAGTTTTATAGTATGAGTTGATGCTTGCTTTTGAATAACGATTATTCGTTACACAGATAAACCTTAAAGGCATCGTCAAACTTGTCAGACGATGCCTTAAGGCTCATTGTGCTTTTGCAAAACGCTATAGCGGTTTTTTATCAATAGAAGTGGTTAACTCGCTGTCTTTAATATCGTCAGAATCTTGCAATATCTCAAGCATATCTGAGGCCATTTCTGGGAAAGAATCTACAAAGGTACTAGCAATCTCTACCGCATGTTCAGGGATACTTTCAACAATGTGATTAATGTAGTTATTGGCTGCATATTCAATATTGTCTATGGTATCCGCTGTAACAACTTGCTCACTGTCTATTAAGTTTTGAACATAGGCTTCAGCCACATTACCTGACGATTCAGGGAGTGAATCGGATACTGTAAAGGCAAGTTCTGCTGATTGGTCAGGAGCAACATCGGTTAAGCGATTATAAAGTTCAGTTGCTGTGTTTTCTGAGACTGCTGCCATTCTATCAATGGGGCGCATGGCATCTAAAGAATCTGATAGATTTGTCATATATTCTTTTGTCATTTCTAGCAGTTCACTTGGGTAGTCTTCGGCCATATTTTCAGCAGCCTGTTCCATCACATTAATACCGTCATCAGGCATGTTATTAGCAATCGCGACAACAATGTTAGTAAATTGGTCTGGGTATTCAGAGGTGATCCAATCAACCAGTTGCTCGGCTTGTTCAGGCGAAGCATTTGTTAAAGCTTCAGCAATATGGATACTCATTTGTGGCGCTGCTGAAGTTATTGCTGCATATAATTTACTAATGTCTATTGCCTCTATAGTACTTAATGCGGCGGCTAAGTTTGAAGCATTTTTTGGATCTCGAAGTACAAGTGCCTTGACCATATTAACAGCAGCAGACGGGTTTTTTCTTGCTAGGCTAATCGCAACTTCTACTTCTGGGTTTGTTTCAAATTGCGCTTCTGCATATTGTGTTCGAGGATCTAATTCCGACACCACACCACTGGGGGTCTGCATAATGAAGCTTTCCTGTTCATCAAGCGGTAATGCTTTTCTTAGTTTCATGCGAATACTAATAAAGAGTAACAGTGTTATAGCAACAATATTCATAAAACCAAATAAAGCGTTATTACCGAAATTCTCCATGACCATAGAGGCAAGGTAAGGTCCTAAAATACTGCCTAATGCATAGATTAATAACAACGAACTCATTGCAGATAATATTTGTTCTTTTAATACCTTATCAAAAGTTTCAGACATACTCATTGGGTAAAGACAGGCAACTAATCCCGTTATTAATGCAACAGCCAATAAAGTGAGTTTGAACATATCTTCGGATATAAGAAATGGCACAAGTAAGGATAATACAATTAGCGTTGCGACCATAAAGAGCATAACTTTTCGACGATCAAAATGATCTGATAAATAGGCAATAGGAAACTGTAAAACGATGGCACCAGAGATAGCGGTGCCCATGAATATTGATAAGTCTAAACCGGTAATGCCGTTATTACTGGCAAAGATAGGTAACATATTAATTAAAGCCGCATAGAGAACGCCGCAATAGAAGCAACTTACCACACCTAAAGGAGACAACTTGAAAACAGTCATGAAAGACATCGTTTGGCTGTCTTCAATTTGTGGACCTCTTTGTTTACTAATCACGATAGGGGTAATGGACAAGCTAAAGAGAATGCCACAGATAACAAATAGGGTAATGTCATCAATAGGAGCGACATTGAGTAAGAATTGACCCGAGAATAGTGCGGTCATTATCATCATTTGATTAATAGATAGTATTCGCCCCCTATTTTTTTCTGTGGCGCTATGGCTTAACCAACTATCAAGTGTGGCATTAGTACAGACAATACAAAACCCCGTTATTATTCTCATACAAGCAAGCATTAATGGTTCTGGATAGAGGCCAGAAAGCAAAATAGCAACGGAGGTTAAACTACCACACATAGCAAATATTCTTATGTGTCCAACTCGTTGTAATAGCATACGGCTATAATATGCACCCAACAAAAAACCCACAGATAGCATTGATAATACTAAGCCAATATTGTTCATGCTGACGCCGTCGTTCTGCATGCGCACAGGTAATAAAATATTGCTTAATCCGTAACCTAACATGAGCAAAAAGCCACTTGTTAGTAGGAGGATAAAGGGTCTGATGGTCATTATCACAAGATATACTCTTATCTATTTAGCGAACAGCTTTTACGGTTTAAATGAACAACATAATATTAAAAATGTCGTTCATTTAAACATTATTGCAGTTACTTCAAAGTAACTTACAGGTATTAATTATATCAAGAGAATATTAAGGTTTATAGCGGGAAAATGGAAAACTTATATCTAAAAATAGTTCGTTTGCTTGAAATCTAAGCGTTACCGGATAAAAAAACATATCATGGCAATTTATCAGCGTAATATCTCATAGCAGTAAAAATATTTCGGCGAAAATGCCATTATGGAACTATCAATGTTTGCTATTTTACAGGCATACAAAAATTGTAGTGCCTGCAACAACGTTACCCTCTTGATCATTAAGCCTCATTTATTCACTTATTTAAACCACACTTACTAAGGTGAGTTTTATAGCTATTATCATCAGTACACATCCTGCGACTTTATCAATTTTTTGTTTTTGTCGATTAAAACGAGGCATTATACTTGGGTGTGATAACAGCAACGCAACACCGCTGTACCAGATGAAATGTGCTAGCATAATAATCAACCCATAACTTATTTGCATTATTAAGGGAGTATCTACCGATACTACTTGCGTAAAAATACTTAAGAAGAAAATAGATGTTTTGGGGTTTAATATATTACAAGTAAAACCTAAACGCACCGCCATTAATGGTGTCATTTGGGACGTGTTACTTTTTTTATCTTGCTTTAAAATCGCGTCGGTTGTTAATAACTGCCACGCAATATAAATAAGATAAGCAGCGCCTAAATATTTGATTGTCGTAAATAACCATGGTGAGTTTGCAATCACTACCGCTAATCCTGCAATTGAATAGCTTGCATGAATACAAACAGACAAACACATACCTAAACTCATATATAAACCTGCCAAGCGGCCATTGTAGACACTCGTTCGTGTTACCAATACAAAATCAGCGCCAGGTAATATAGCCATAAAAATAGCAATTGTGCTCACCGCTATAATTTCTGCCATATAAGTGTTTATTAATACTTCCATAATTATTACTCACTCTTTAAGTATGCTAGTTGCAACTCAATTATTAATCTGCAAGTATGTTAATCTATGAGATATTTAAAACAATACACGCATTTGTAAAAGGACTTGTGCTTAATGGACACAAATAAATTAATCCCTCTATTGTCCGATATGGCCATTTTAGTTACGGTGGTTGAACAGGGGAATTTTAGTAAAGCAGCAAGAAAACTTGGCGTAACACCTTCAGCTGTTAGCCGTCAAATTAGTCGGTTAGAAGATGCACTGGGTATTAAGCTATTACAACGAACTACACGGCAACTGGCGTTAACTGAATCAGGAACAATAACATTTAATTATTGTAAACAGATGGTCGAGTCTGCTGAGCAAGCTGTTAATGCTAGTCGCTCTGCCACATCGACGGTGAGTGGATTATTAAGAGTCTCGGCGCCAAAATCACTCGCTAATCAGGTATTACGTCCACTTTTTGTTGAGTTTTTAAAATGCTATCCAGAGATCCAGTTACATTTGAAAGTAACTGACCGTATTTTAGATCCTATTCATGATGGTGTAGATTTTTTGATTCATATTAGTGACGACCCAATAGAAGCATTGGTAAATGTTAAAATTGGACGTGTAGAACAGGTGTTATGTGCGAGTCCTGATTTTCTAGCCAACCATACTTTGCCATCACATCCGGATGATTTAAAACATTTACCTTGTATTTGCTTAGGTGAAAATATGACTGATAATCGTTGGCGATTTAGTCATAAAAATCAAAAAACAACGGTAGAAGTAACGGGTTCATATTTACTTAACCACAGTGAAATGCGTCGAGATGCCATTGAGCAGGGCTTTGGTATTGGCTCTTTACCTGATTACACCGCGCACAAAGGGGTTAAAGCGGGAAAACTCATCCCACTACTGAAAGATTGGCATTTGCAATGCAGTTATCATGGTGATATTTGTTTGCAGTATGTGCAAAGTAAATATATGCCTAATAAGAATCGGGTATTTATCGATTTTATGAAAGAAAAATTACTGATCATTAAGCCGAGTTCATAAAAGGTGATTATATTATACTCAACGGTATTATTTATTTTAGTTAAATATCATTTATCTGGTTATCTGGCTCTCTTTTCATATAGTTATCTGGCGTGATGTATCATATGAAAATTACTAAGTTAAGGATATTCCTAATGGTCGCAGTTGTATCAAACAGTTCAATTAAGGTCAGTGCATACTTGTTCTGTATTTGTTTTAG